>JAOZLS010000383.1 GCA_029934705.1 Bacteroidales bacterium
AAGATTTACCAATTTCATATAGTGCCTTTGATAAAACAATATTATCAACTTTTATTAGTACAAAACTAATTCTAAAAACCCCGATAGATTTTAAAACTGATGAAGGATTAAATCCAAGAGAAGTTGAAATAAATCAAATAATACAGTTATTAAATATTTTGGCAGAAAGAATTTATATAAATAAGTTTATGCCAGAAATAGGAGTTAATAGGGTTGAAAAAAGAATAATTGACAAAAAAGACACTGATATAACAGATGAACATTTAATTGCCTTTAGAATGAGTAAGGAGGAAATCCTACATAATTGGTTACAATACCTAAAGATGGTAATTAAAGCTTATTTTACAAATATGGGAAAAATGGTAAATGATGATGAATTATTTCAGAATAAATTTGACGAACAGCTTTGGAAAAATATAGACAATTTTGTACATAATTTACAAGAATTACCATTGTGGAAAGATAGAAGTATGGCAAGTACTGTATTTGCAGGTAAAAACAATTATGACTATTGGAAAACTATATTTAATACTTCTAAAAGTCCAGATAATGCTACAGTTTTATCAAAATCATTAAATTTCATGGATATGATACAATATGATGAAAAGGACCAATAAATATGCCAACAGTATTAAAAATTAAAGATTATCGTTTCTTTTTTTTCATAAGAAGAGTTGAGACAACACATTCATATACAATGCCAAAAAGGTGAAGCTAAATTTTCACAGAAACTTTTTCGCTAAAGCGAAAATCGCCACGACTAGTTTTGGCTTGATCCACAAATTGAATTAGCAAAGAATTATAAATTATCAAGAAATGAACTCAATGAAATTGAAAAAATAATTGAAGTGCATTATGATGAATTTATGAAAGCATGGGAGGAACATTTTGGAAACAGAAGTAACTAACATATCAAATCATGGATTGTGGATACTATCAAACGAAAAAGAATTTTTTCTTTCTTTCGAAGATTTTCCATGGTTTAAAGATAAAACAGTCCATGATATTACAAAAGTTGAGAATTTTGGACAAGGACATCTATATTGGGAAAATTTAGACATAGATTTGAGTTTGGATATGATTGAGCACCCCGAAAGATTTCCACTTCAATCACATAAACAATAAAATATAAGGAAACCACTAAATAGTTTGAGCAATTTTAAGCTTCATTTGCTACAATACCACACAAAAAAAGGGGAAAATTATGAAAATATTATCAATATTATTGGTATCAGTGTCATTGATGTTTGCAGTTGTAAATATAAACACAGCAACTCAAAAAGAGTTTGCATCTTTAAAAGGTGTAGGGGCCAAAAAAGCACAAGATATAGTATCTTATAGAACCAAAGTCAAGTGCTTTAAAAGCATAAACGAACTATCCAAAGTCAAAGGTATAGGCAAAAAGACTGTCGAAAAAAACAGAAAAAACTTGGTGTTGGGCAAGTGTAAAAAGTAAGTTTGGGCTTGATAAAGTTTGCATAGATATAATGGATTGTGTCGTTTTGTGTATTATATTAACGATAAAACAACACAAATGATGTATAATAAATAGTTAAGCAAATAAAATAAAATGAATAAAACACAAATTAAAATTGTAATTATAGGACATCTTAGGCATTCCTTAGATTTCAAAAAAATAAAACAGAATAAATCTTCTTTTTTTGAAATATGTCAGATTGAAACAATTAACAATATTCCATCTTCAGAAAACGATAATGGGTATTTGGACATTACATATTCGAGAAAAGAAACTGAAAACATTTTAAATAATGTTAATTTTGAAGGAATTGTTCTTGGTATTATGAATTACCGCTTTGATGACAATTTTTATATGCACCGTTCCGGCGATAATAAACTTTGCTTATCAATTGCTGATATAGATATTCTTTTACTCAATAATGGTATTTCATTAGAGAATTTTATTCTTAAAAATATATATGAAATTGTTGTTTTTAAAAATGCACTTAATGATTTGACAAGCGATGACATTTACAATCTTATTCATCAAGATACAAGAATGTGTCTTTTTGATATGAATGGAGATAAATATGATGTCGTATATAATACAGAAAAACCAATAATTTGCGATGAGTGTAAAACTTTTTTAAACAAAAAAAGTTTACCTGAAAATTTCATCAAAACCCTTGAGAAAGAACTTAAAAAGATAAAGAAACCTTTATTATGCACAGTCGAAATATTTATAAAAAAGTATCCTTTATTAAGTATTTTATTAACAGTTCTTTCTACAATTATAATAAATTTAATTTCAAATGGGATATGGGAATTATTAAAAAAATGCTTAACAAATCATTGCACTTAATCATTTTTGCTACCGCAAAAATGATAAGTGAATTCAGCGTTAGGCTACAAAACCAAATAAGGTGAGGACATGGCAGAGAAAATTAAAGCATCTGATTTGATGGTGACCACAAAAAAAGAACTGAACTACACAGTGGCTTGTATTATGCAAGTTAACTCAAAGTCTGCTTCTGATTTTACTGGGCGAGTAATAAAGGTTTTTGGTGCCAAGACGGCAAGTGCTGCTACAGCTACAGGATTTTTGGGTTTAGTTTCTACATTTGGTACAGCAGGTACTGGAACTGCAATTACCTCGTTGTCTGGAGCAGCAGCAACAAATGCTACATTTGCTTGGGTAGGCGGTTTAGTTGGCGGAGGTATGGCAGCTGGTACTTTTTTAACAGGAGGACTTGCCCTTGTAGTCGGTGTTGGTGCATATAAACTATTTGGATCTAAGGCAAGAGAATATGAAGCTCTTAAAGAAATTGATAGGCAAATAGTTGACACTTGCATTATTTTAATTAAAGCCATTAATGAGCAAATAGAGAAAAATGAAAACCCTACCCTTAAGGAGTTGGAGTTAATTAATCATCATTCTCTTACACCACTTTACAAATTGATGAAAAATAATGAAAAAGATATACGCTCACGTCTTGACTTTAAAAATAATGTTGCATTTTTAGTAAATGCACTGCCTGATTATAAAAGAAACGTGCTAGATATATTTTCAAGTCCAAATAATATTACTGGGACAAGTTAATGAAAAAAATTAATTCACTCCATATAACTATAGCCACCGTTTTTTCTAACCTGCTAAACAAGCGCTTTGTTATTAATACTGAAGATAAAGCCCTTATAATAGAGTCACTGAGGAGGTCTAATAACTCTCTTGAAAGTGCAAGCTTAACTGATATTGGAGATTATTTATCTAATATGGATTCGGATCAGCTAAAGGGCTTATCGAATAATATAAAAGGAATATATCATGAATTAAAATACGTTGAGTGCATAAATATACAGGAAAATGGCCTTTATGCTGAAGTTTATGAGAAAACAAATTATCCAGGTGCAGATGTAACTCTAAGAGACTCAGAGTCTAATCAAGTTGTAAATGAAGTTCAATTAAAGGCAACGGATAGTTCCGCCTATGTAACCGAACATTTAAATAAATACCCAGATACAAATGTAATAGCTACATCAGAAGTTGCTGAATGTATGTCTAATGTCGAAAGCTCAGGCATTTCAAATGAAGAAATCACCAATGCAGTAAATGAGCAATTTGATCAGGTTGCAGACTTATCAACACAAGCACAATTAGGTGATGCCGTTGCAACATCTGGACTGTTAAGCGCAGCATTAAGAGCTTCTGAGGTAATGTCAGGAAAAAAGGAGCTTGGTAAAGCTGGAAAAGATGCCCTTTTAGACATAGGTATAGCTACGAGTACAACAGCATTAGTGACGTTGTTGTTTAGCTAAAAAGTCTAACAAAAACATGCACTCGGACAAAATAAAGCTACGTTCGTTCCTCCCTACACTTTATTTTGCCGGTGATGTTAAGCGTTAATCCGACATCTTGCGGTAGAGAATTAATCGTGGTGCTGTGCCATTTGTATCTCCACTCTGTGTGTGCCGCTGTTGATTATGGTATTTTGCACAGTATTTGGCAATAGAATACCACAGATATCATCTATCTTGTTTGTTTTAATATGATTGTGCTATAATACAATCA
>JAOZLS010000384.1 GCA_029934705.1 Bacteroidales bacterium
TATTTTGAAGGTCAAAAATTATTCTTTTTACACATTTAAGGATAAGTTTTAATAAACTAAATACTGATTCTACTTTACTAAGTTAGATTGTGTTGATAAATAATAAGTTAAACTGTTTAAGTGATGATTTTTAAAGTATTTAGATATTAGTAGTAAGTAACTAGAAAAAACAGTTAATTATTTGACTTTCTGCAATTAACATTTCTAAATATTAATATCTAACTACTAAATACTTTTACTTATGTAATACCTTGTTACAACTAATTTTTAACTTCGTAAATTAAACGCTGACAGGTGCAAGCACGCTGTCAGGTTTAATTATCATCTTTTACAAAATATACAGAAATGGCAGCTATAAACATTGAGATACCACCTAAAACAAGTGCGTATATTGCTTCTTCAGCAAAAAACCGTTTTACTAAAAAACCTAAAATACTTGCAGCTAAAATTTGTGGTATTACTATAAAAAAGTTAAATATTCCCATATAAACTCCCATTTTATTTGAAGGTAAGGAACCTGTTAACATTGCATACGGCATTGCTAAAATACTTGCCCAAGCTAGTCCTACTCCAACAAAAGGGATTATCAACATATTGGGGTCTGTAATATAGAATATTGAAATTAAACTAATTCCTCCTACTACAAGTGAAATTGCATGAGTCATTTTTCGACTTGATATTTTTGCTAAGTATATTAATAAGAAAGCAAAGACAGCTGCAAATCCGTTATAAACACCAAATAAAACGCCTACCCAATCGGCTCCTGTGTTATATAATTCAGAAGTAGCATCGGATGTTCCGTAAACGTGTGCTGTAACCGCCGAGGTTGTGTAAATCCACATTGCAAAAAGGGCAAACCATGAAAAAAACTGTACTACAGCCAACTGTTTCATTGTTATAGGCATTGAGTTTAAATCGTTAAAAACGGAAGTAAATCCACTGCTGTTTCCTCGTTTTTGAATAAATGCTGATTGTAATTCTAATAAACCGAAGGCAATTAAACCAAACGAGAGAATATATACTTCTTTTTCAACATGAATTTGAGTAAATATAGCAGTTAATATAAGACCTATAATTGAAAATATAATTCCGATTTTAGTCGATTTTGAAATTGCTAATTTTGTATCTTCCTCTACATCTATTATTTGAACATTTCCTGTATCTTCTTCAAATTCTTTTAACTCGTCGGGTGAATATTCTTTAGTTTTAAAGACTGTAACTAATACAGCACCTATAAAAACAGTTGCTCCTATATAAAAAGAGAGCCTAACAGAAAGAGGTATTTCTCCTTCGGGTGCGGTATTTGGTACTCCAAACCAGTTTGTCATCATCCACGGTAAAGCAGAGGCAACAACGGCTCCTGTTCCTATAAAAAAGCTTTGCATAGCAAAACCTCTAGTTCTTTGCTCGGCTGGTAGCATATCGCCAACAAAAGCTCTAAAAGGTTCCATTGACACATTAATTGATGCATCCATAATCCATAGCATACCTGCGGCAATCCATAATGTTGGAGAATTTGGCATAATAAACAATGCTATTGATGCTAGTATTGCTCCAATTAAGAAGAATGGTCTTCTTCGTCCTAACTTGCCCCAAGTATTATCGGATAAATGTCCTATAATTGGTTGAATTAGCAAACCTGTAACAGGTGCTGCAATCCAAAGAATTGGAATGTCGTCAATATCTGCTCCTAAGGTTTCAAATATTCTACTTACATTAGAATTTTGCAAAGCAAATCCGAATTGAATTCCAAGAAAACCGAAACTCATATTCCAAATTTGCCAAAAACTTAACTTTGGCTTAGTTTTCATATACTCTATTTCTTTTTTTTATATAAAGATTTAGTAACATTAAATTTTAATTAATGTTAATTTACAAATTTCGAAACATAACAACGAGTCCACTCCGAAAAGTCATTTTACCCCTAAATCCCCAAAGGGGACTTTTAGAACTTACTGTATTTTATTACTTTTCCTCTTGTTGAGGTAAAAAAGTATTGAAACACAGCAAATCGACATTTCGGAGTGGACATAACAATTACTTGTCATTATTTCTTTTATAAAAAAAGGATTAAATAACGGAAGTCTTTTTTGAAGACCTTATATATAGAATATGTAAAACTGCGATGTAAACGTACAAAATTTATTTTTATAATACAAATCAAGCATGCCCTAAAACTCTTTAATAAGGCATGTTTTATTGCTGTAAGCTTTAACTATAACGTTTGCATAAAATATTACAAAGTTGTTTTTCTAAGTATTAATTTTGTTGGAATAAAAACTGTTTTTGTCTCATCGGTTTTATCTCCTTCAATTCTATTTAATAATATTTCGGTTGTTTTATATCCCATATCAAACCCATTTTGTTCGACTGTACTTAAAGGCGGATCGGATATTTTTGATATTAATCCATTTGTAAAACCCATTATTGATACATCGTCGGGAACTTTTAAAGAATGTTTTTTTAATGTAACTAAAGCACCAAGTGCAGTTAAATCATTTACAGCAAAAATAGCATCAGGCAAATTGCCTTTTTCTATTAATTCTTCGGTTCTTTTCTTTGCTTTTTTAAATGAATCACATTTAATAATAAAATCTTCATTTAAGGGTAAATTGTTTTTAATTAAAGCATCTTTAAAACCTAATAATCGTTTTTTGCTGATGGTAAGACTATCAGGTCCAGAGTAATGAGCCAATTTCTTGCATCCTGTTTTTATTAAATACTCTGTTGCTTCAAAAGCGGCTTTATAATCATCTACAATTACTTTATCTGTTTCAATATCGGGGCATGTTCTATCAAAAAATATCATTGGAATATTACTTCTTTCAATATTTCTAAAATGCTCGTAATCCTTGGTTTTTTTTGTCATTGAAATAATAATACCATCAACCCTACTTGCAATAAGAGTCTGAATACTAGAAACTTCTCTTTCGTAAGATTCGTTTGTTTGGCAAATTATTACATTATAACCTTTTTCGTAGGCAAGCTCTTCTATTCCACTAATTACCGAAGAAAAAAAGTGATGAACTATTTGAGGAATTACCAAACCTATAACGTTTGTTTTACTTTTGCGTAAACTTAAAGCTATGGCATTAGGTCTATAATTCAACTTATTAGCCAAATCTTGAACTCTCTTTTTAGTTTTAACACTAATATCAGGATGATCTTTTAATGCTCTAGAAACAGTTGATACAGAAACTCCTAATTCTTTAGCAATATCTTTAATCGTTATTTGTGCACTTCTCATTAATTAGTATTTAATAATTAGATGTTAGACATTAGATATCAATGCTAACTTTTTAATTTAGCTATGTTCTTTAAAATTATTCTAAATTAATCAATAAAATTGAAGTACAAAAATATGTTATATAATATTTCAATCGTTTGCGGTTACGTTTGTGTAGAAAATATATCTTAAAACCTTGTATTGTAGTTTTATAAAGTTTAACTTTATACACAGAAAAAGGTGAAATTTAGTCTGAAATAAAAGAGCTTATATATTTTTTGTAAAACTGCACTAACAAAAATTTATTAAAAGAATTATTTTTTTCGACTAAACATTCTTAAACAGTTTTATTTATTAAGGATGTACAATCATATCTTTAAAAACAATTAAAAATAGACAAATGAAAAGAAAGATTTTACTATTTACTGGTGTGCTAGCAATTTTAAGCCTGTTTTTTGCAGGAAATGTTGCTTTTGCACAAAAAAACATTACAGGAATTGTAACCGACGATACTGGAGGTACTTTACCTGGAGCTAGCGTTATTGTAAAAGGAACAACTATTGGAGTAATGACTGGTACTGACGGAAGTTATACTATTTCAGTCCCAGAAGGTTCAACTAGCTTAATTTTTTCATATATTGGTTTTTTAAACCAAGAAATTGCAATTGATGGAGATGTAGTTAATTGCCAATTAGCACTTGACCAAACAGGCTTTGAAGAAGTGATTGTTGTAGGTTACGGACAAATGAAAAAGAAGGATGCGACTGGCTCTGTTATATCAGTAACATCA
>JAOZLS010000385.1 GCA_029934705.1 Bacteroidales bacterium
CTTCCTCAATATTATTTGTACTTAAATATTCATATAATAATTCTAATTCTACTTCTTTTTTATTATTTTTACAAGAAGAAATAACAATAAAGAAAACAAAAATTAGGATAGAATATTTATTAAAAATATTTTTCATTTTATAAATTTGATGCAAAGTTAAAAAAGTATTTAGTATTTAGATAAAAGTATTTAAGTAATATACATATTCTGAAATATACATCTTTTAATAATTATTTTATGTTTAATATTTTATAAAAAGTTAAAAAAATAAGCGACTAAAAAATATTAGTCGCTTATTTTGTATATGTATCACGTAGTTTTAAGGATTAATAACAACTCTAAAACCGTAATTATAATTAGTATATGCTATTCTCGGTCCGTCTCTGGAAGTTAATCGGCACATTTTACCAACATAATACCACGAGCCACCTCTAACAACTCTGTAAACTCCTTTGGTTGGCCCTTTAGGGTCTTTTTGTGATGACGATTTATATTTTGCATAATAATCAAGACACCATTCCCAAACATTTCCACTCATATCATAAATACCTAATTCATTTGGTTTTAATCTTCCTACAGGCATTGGTCCTCTTTCATAAGTAGTTTCATCGTACCAACAAACTTCATTAGGGTTTTCACTTCCACTGTAAGTAAAGTTTTTTGATTTAACTCCACCTCTTGCGGCGAACTCCCACTGTGCCTCGGTAGGTAATGAATAATTTTTACCTGTAGATTTTGACAGCCATTTACAATAGGCATCGGCTTCGTTCCATTTTACATAAGATATTGGATTTGTTTCTCGCCAAGTCCATTTTTTTGCTTCATCATGCTCTTGATACCATTCTGGTGTAGGCACTAGAGGCATTTTAACGCCTGTTTCGGCACAAAATTCTCTATATTGTAAAACTGTTACTTCATATTTGCTTATGTAGTAGCTTTTAAGCGTAACTTTATGTACAGGCACTTCGTCATAATCGCCTTTTTCACTTCCCATTATAAAAGTTCCTCCTTTTACAAACACCATTGTAGGCTCGGTTTGTGCATACGAAAAATTTAAAAGTAACATAAGCATTAAAATGCTTGTCGTAATCTTAACTGTTATATTCATCTGTTTATATTTTATTTTAAAGGTTATACCGATACGTTTTTAGTAGCTATATTATTTCGCAAACTCATAATATATAACTAAAAAATCTTTCGGCATATACTAGTGTTATTATTTATATATAGATGCGACATCCGCATGCTGTCTTTTTATGTACTTACTTAACTAATGCAAAACTGCAATAATCATTCCCTTGTGTGTTTTAAATTTAATACTACGTATTTTATCTTTAAAATTTTTACATTTTTGATCTAACTAAACGAAACCCATAATTATAATTTGAAAAAGCAGGTTTTGGTCCATCTCTACTTGTTACAGTAGTATATTCACCTCGATAATGCCAACTTCCTCCTCTAATTATTCTATATCCCATTGCTAAGGAGAACATTGGATTGTTTTCAGGACAGCTTGAATAATATGTTGCTTTATAATAGTCTGAACACCATTCCCAAACATTTCCACTCATATCATAAAGTCCTAATTCATTTGGCTTTTTAGTTTTTATTGTTTGAGGACCAGCCAGTCCAGTATTATCATCGTACCAAGCAACTTCGTTAATATTATTACTTCCACTATATTTAAAACCTTTAGATTTGTTTCCTCCACGTGCAGCAAATTCCCATTCTGCCTCGGTAGGTAATCTATAACCATTTTTTGCTAAATCTAATTCCCAACCATCATCTTCATTTTTATAATATGCTTGTTGAAGTCCTTCTTTTTTGCTAAGCCAATTACAATAATCTACTGCTTCGTACCACGTTATATTATGAATAGGGTCTAAGTCATTCCATCCCCACCATTTTTTTCCTGACGAAACATAATATTTCTTAGTGTCAACGTGGGAGTTCATCCACTCCTCGTTTGGCGGATTAGGCATATTTTTATTTTCTGCCTTAACATATTCTCTATACTCTTTAACTGTAAGTTCGTGTTCACAGATATAAAATGAATTTAAGGTAACTTTATGAACTGGTTTTTCATCTAAATCACCATTTGTTTTTCCATCTGCTAAATTATTACCCATCATAAAACTACCACCTTCAACTAAAATCATTTTTTTTGATTGAGCTGTAACTGTTAGGGAAAAAAGAATCATTAAAAACATAAGTACACCTACTATAAATACAGTTTTTGTCATTTTTTTTTTTTTACTTTTTTAACTAAATTTCATTCTTTACAATACTAACGGAATTATAATTGAAATTTGTATATCATTAACTAAAGCAAATTTAATGCCTTTGTTTTAACACAACACATAAATTTCGTTATTTCACATACAAAAATATGATATTTTATTCATTTTAAGCAACAAAAATATAGCAATTATTATTTTTTTTAAACACATAATGCTTTTTATGGTTTATTTGTATTTTTTTTTGCATTTTTGCTAAATATATTAAATAAATAGAAAAATGAAAATAGGAAAATCATCAAACCCAGTTTTAAGCGAAAAACGTTTTAAAAAGATACAATCTAAAACCGCAAATTCTACCGAGTTAATGACAATAAATGGTACTTTAAATAAAACTATTTTATTATTTACTCTTTTACTAATTTCTGGCTTTTTTGCATGGAAAGCAGTTGCCACAGGAGCAGCATCGCATAGCCTTTTAATTTTCGGACTAGTTGGAGGCTTAGTTTTAGCTTTTGCTACAATTTTTAAACCTCACTGGTCGCAATACACAGCACCAGCTTATGCTATTTTTGAAGGAATACTAGTTGGAGCAGTATCGGCATTATACGAAATGATGTATGATGGTATTGTTTTAAAAGCTATAGGACTAACACTATCTGTATTGTTTATAATGTTAGTTTTATATAGATCCGGAACATTAAAAGCAACTCCTAAATTTAAGAAAGGTGTTATTATTGCTGGTGGAGGTGTATTTTTCTTCTACCTCCTAAATATCACTGCCAGCATGTTTGGTGGAGGTTTGTCTTTAGGAAATTTTGGATTAATAGGAATACTTATACAATTAGTTATTGTAGGTGTTGCATCTATGTTTTTAATATTAGATTTTGATAGTATTGAAAACGGTGTAAAAAATGGTTTACCTAAATATATGGAATGGTATTCTGGTTTTGGTATAATGTTAACTTTAGTTTGGTTATACTTTGAAATACTGAGATTGTTATCTTTTATTTCTGGTGATTAATTTTTATTCTATCTTGAAAAATTGAATAAACTAGATAATAATGAATAAAAAGAATAGTTTTATAAAAGAAAATTTACGAATATCAGCATATTCAATTCGTTCAAATATTTTACGAACTATTCTTACTGTACTCATTATTGCGGTAGGAATTACTGCACTTATTGGTATTATTACAGCTACAGATGCTATTAAATACAGTATTACAAGCGAATTTACTAGAATGGGTGCAAATTCTTTTTCAATTACAAACAATGCACTTAGAGTAAATATTGGACGGAAAAGAACAAAGAAAGTAGATTACTCCAGAATTACTTTTAAGCAAGCTAAGGATTTTAAAATTGAATTTAATTTTCCTGCACGAGTTTCTATTTCAATAAGAGCATTTGGCAATGCAACTATTAAATATAAGCAAGAAAAAACAAACCCAAATATTCCAATAATTGGAGCCGACGAAAATTATATACATACTTCGGGCTTTGAAATTGAAAGAGGAAGAAATTTTACCGAAAAAGAGGCTTTTGCAGGTAAAAACCTGGCTATTATTGGTAGCGAACTAGCCGAAACTCTTTTTAAAAAAGAAAATCCATTATCAAAAAATATTTCAGCAAATGGTAAATGGTATAAAATAATAGGTGTACTAAAATCAAAAGGCTCAAGTATGGGATTTAGCGACGATAAAAATTTAATTATCCCAGTTAGTAATGCTCGTCAATATTTTCCTAATCCTCAGTCATCTTTTTCAATTTCAGT
>JAOZLS010000078.1:0-10083 GCA_029934705.1 Bacteroidales bacterium
TATATCATCATCATAATTGGGTTCTTCCCAACCTGTTTTTCTATGTCCTGCAACTTTAATTGTATTAACTTCTTCTCCATACTTATCAAAATATGTAAATTTGAATGAAATACTATCAGGTGTTGAATCTGTAATATCATCGGACATATCCCATACTTTACTTTCTGTAACAGTAACTTGAATAGCAGAATCTATTGGGTTTGGATTAAATCCCATAACATTACCCTGCATAGAACAATTAAATGTTAAATCTACTAAGTTTGCTTTCGCTTTTATTTTAAATGAGAACGGGTAACCACCACTAATAACAGTGGGATGCCCAGTTCTATTATCGATCCAAAGAGAATCACCTGTTGGATTATATGATTTATTATAAATATATAATAAATATGGTTCTGAAACAGAATCATTCGGATAATAATCGTTTACATACCATTCTCCTGATAAAGGATATGTATCCGAATATTCTATTCCATCTTCCCAATTTGGATATGTTTCGCAGGAATTTAAAAATATAGATACAATTATAATTCCTATAAATACTATTTTCTTCATTTATTTTATTTTTTATTAATTATATACTAAAATAATATATTGAGAACAAATTAAGGTTTAGTTTGCCATGTGAATTCTTTTGGTTCATCGTCAACAACCCCAGATTTAGACACAAACCATATCTTAAATACCATATTAGCTCCAACTCTTTCTGCTGTGCCAATGTAAGCACCTTTTTCTGCATGTTCTGCTGGTACTACATTATAAGTTCCGTTTCCCATGTCAGCAAAAACAACAGGAAAAACAATATCTCCTTCTTGATAAACATTATCAATAAGCCAATATCCTTGAATATTTGGATATTTACTTATTGAGGTTTCAAATTTATAGTTACCATCAGGTTGAATAAATCCATATTTATAATTTCCTGAAATATCAGTTCCATAAGGTGAACCATCAGATACTAAAACAGCTCTATAAGCACTATTAGCCCATCCATATTCATTAACAGCCTCATATTTTACAACATAAAATCCAGGTGTATTTACATCAACAGCACCTTCTACTATAATATATTCCAAATCGTTTTCTCCTAGAGCTACTTCACTCGCAAGAACTCCTTGTTCATTATAAGTTCCTCCTTTAGCTAAACTAATTATAGGCTCTCCAACCACTTGTATAAAAGGCTTTATTGATACGAATGACAGACCATCTGTTGTATCACTGTCAAGAACCATATCGCATGCCTGAAAACTAAATACAGAAATTAATGCAATTATTATTAATATTTTATTTTTCATATTTATATTTTTTAAATTATTCAACTGAAGGATTTTCTACTTCCCACCAAACAGGAACATTTAGCTCAACTGTTGCTGGAACATTAGGATTTTGACTTCGTTCGGTTGATGAAAACAAAAGTCTTTTTGGAAATAACCTAGGAGGTGTTAAAATACCATTACCTTCTACAGAAACAGTAAACTCACCAGGAACATAATTATCCACATCCCAATTACTATCACCAGGACTAATTGCACTTATTTTAGGTATATGCGTCCTGTTATGCTCAAAAAAAGCTTCAAGCCCTTGACCATTAGCCATTGCAACCCATTTCTGCATCATTAACATTTCGAATTGTGCTGTTTTATCTCCAGATGGAAATATAGCATAACCTTCATAAATATTTGCTGCGTCGGCTATTATTCCATAACGATTACAGTTAGCATCAATTGCTTCTATATAAAGAGCTTCAACTTCAGTTTCTGATGCATCAATAATCATTTTAGCTTCTGCCTGCAAAAATTTAGATTCAGTAAGCGAAATAAAATATGTTGGTGTTAAAGCTTCCATTATAGGAGCTGAGAATACAGGTTCATCTCCAGCATAAGTATCAAACCTATCTCTATAATCTCCTTGCCAAATACCTTCATGTCCACTACCAGTAGGCGCAAAAAGGAAATCTAGACGAGGATCCACATTGTCTTTTAAATATAATAAAAATGTATTACTAGCTCTTAAAGCACCTTCGCTTCCACGTAAGTTACTCTCATACCAATAATTACCTCGCCCTGATTCATCTGTAAAATCTGTAAGAGCTGCATCAGCAGATAAAAAAGTTACTCCACTATTATATAAGGCTTGAATCCCTGTTTTACTGACTTCAGAGCGAGCAAATCTTTGACGAATAAATATTTTAAGTTTTAGAGTATTTGCAAATTCGACCCATTTACTCATATCTCCAGCAAATACTAAATCATCTTTAGCTGGTTGTGTATTTGTTGTAGCCTCAAAGTCTTGAGCTAATGCAAAATCTATACGTTGTATAAGAGTATCATAAACTTCTGGACCTGGTTGAAATGTTGCAGGAACTTTCTGTAGTGCATCCGAAACTGGAATTTCATCCCATAAATCAACCATTATTTGATAAGTATAGCACTGCATAACTGTTGCCATTAAATAATAGTTCCAATTTTCTTCTTCTACAGCTTTGTTTTTCACCCATTCAAAATCCATTAATGGTGTGTAATATAAATAGCTCCAACCATATAAGTCATAACTGTAATCTCCAGCTTGAACGTTATAGCTGTCTTCACCCATATAACCAGGCATATTAATATCGGATGTCCAATGTTGTGCCCAAATTGCACCTAATGACATAAACGAGTTTCCTGTTATAGAAGCTGTACTTTCAACTCCTGCAGGAAAGACTAAGTCTAATCTTGATTCCTCTGGACTATTAGGACTGTGATTCACATCAAGAAACTTTTCGCAACCTGTGGTGAATATCAAACCTAATAAAACAAAAGGTATTATAAATTTTATTTTTTTCATTTTATATTTTTTTAGAATTTGAATGTAAAGTTAAAACCTATTTGACGAACAGAAGGTGTTGCACCAAATTCACCAAAATCAGCAGTCATATCATTACCATAAGTAGTTAATTCTGGATCAATAAATTTATTACTGTCAGGAGTCCATAGTAAAAGGTTAGTACCTATAATACTAAAGCTTGCTCCTCCTAAGAATATACCTTCAAACCATTTACCTGGGAAATTATACGAGATACTAACATTTCTAAGTTTCACAAAACCTTTAGAAATTATTTCATGACTACCAGCAAGTTCTCCACCTCTATCCCAATAAGAATCGGCAGAACCTCCAAGTACATCATATAATACAGGTCTTGTATTTTCAGCATATATAGGGTTTCCGTCTGCATCTTCTCCTGTTACTACAACAGAATTAGGTACAATAAAAGGTTGACGATCGTTATAAAGTGTTGTTGCTGATATACCTGTAAAATAGGTCATTCCAGCAGTTCTTGAGTGCATTACTCCACCTTTTCTCCATTCTACTAAAGCACTAATTCTAATTCTTTTGTATAATGTAACGTTGGTAGAAAATCCTGTAATAAAATCATGCTCTGATGTACCTGAATAAACATAACCTTCGCTTGCTGTAGCGGGAATTCCTTGTCCATTCACAATAATGTGTTCAACACCATCAGCATCAACCATAGTTGAAGGTTTTGATGTCTCAAAAATTCCAATTGTTGAAGGGTAACCATATTCATTACCTTCTGGATAAGCTCTAAACCAATTTTCAGTTCCACCAAGTAAGCCCATGATATTAATTTTATCAAGTTCTGCGTTTAATTCAACTAGAGATGAAATATTTTTAGCAAAGTTTATTGATAAACCCCAAACAAAATTTTCTTTTTTAACAGGAGTTATAGATAATAAAAGTTCAACACCTTTATTATTAATTTCACCCAAATTCATTGTTTGAACAGAATATCCTGAAGTAGGAGCTAATTTAACATCAAAAATTAAGTCATTAATTGTTTTATCATAAAAAGTAAGATCAATACCAACTCTATTTTGCCAGAATCTCATATCTGTTCCTATTTCAATTTCAGAAGTTAACTCATTTGTAAGCTCTGGATTTCCAATTCGGTTTCCAACTGTAAATGCATTTGTTGCACTTGGTAAAGGGAAACGCCCTGGTTGATAAAATACAGGATATACTTGATAAACACCTGCTCCGTTACCTGTTTGTCCTACACTTACTCTAAATTTACCATAAGGAATAATTTTTTTCACTGATTCAAATAGTTCTGAATAAACAAAACCTAAATTTACACCTGGATAAAAGAAACTTTGATTACCAATAGGCAAAGTTGAATTCCAGTCATTACGTCCATTTAATTCTAAATTTAAAACGCTTTTATAATTTAAGGTAACATTTCCAAATGCACCAACTATTCTTTTATTTTGACTATATTCGTTTATAGAGGGAGTTCCAAAACTATTACTTATATGATAAAAACCTTCAATATCAAGACCCGTAACTCCTGCATATTGACTTCTATATGACTGCTGATTTAAGTTGAAACCGGCTAATACTGAAACATCAAGAGTTTGGTCAAAAAATGAGTTATTATATGAAGCCATTAGATCAGATGTTAATTGGCTATTCCAATTAGCATATTCTGAAACAGATCCTATTTCATCATCATAACTTCCATTAAAACCACCTTCTCCATTTTCCTTATTAATACGAACAGCTCTCCATTCTTTTGTTTGTCTGTTAGCCACGTCAGTACCAACTCTAAATAGCACATTAATAAATTCATTTGGTGCATAACTTAATTGTACTCTACCAAAAACTCTATCTTCATTATTAGTATTTCCATTTTCAAATAACGACCAGTATGGATTATTTGTATAAGGACTATAATAGGTATCTTTATTAAAGAATGGTCCCATATAATCTTGCATCTCTAAAATAGGAATATCTCTAGGTTGCTGTAAAACGTTATTCCATACAGATTGTCCTCCTTGACCAGTTGGTACAAATTTGTTCTTTTTATTTACATAATTTATTGATGCAGTACTTGAGAACTTGTTAGATAACTTTGTTGTTCCAGTTAAAGTAACGTTATTTCTCTTGTAAGTATCAAAATCATAAGGCATAATACCATCATCCGAAACATTAGAGTATGATAAGAAATAAGAAGTATTATCATTTCCTCCAGCTATTGACATAGTATTTTGGAATGTATGACCTACGTCAAAAAAGTCAGATAAATTATCTGGTAATGCTGAATATGGCTTAATTAAACGTTGTCCATCTACAACATGCCCCCAATAATGCATTTCATTATCAAATTTTGGTCCGTAAGATGTATTTTCTCTTTGATCCCAGTTTCCAAAAATACCTTGTCCGTAAACATTCTGTAATTGTGGAATTCTAAGTGGAGTAGCAAATTTCATTGAACTAGAAATAGTTATTTCTGTTCCTTTACTTTGTTTACCACTGCCTGTTTTTGTTGTAATAACAACAACACCATTTGCAGCTCTAGAACCATACAATGCAGTTGCACCAGAACCTTTCAAGAAAGTTATACTTTCAATAGTTTCAGGGTCGATGTCATTCGCATTGTTTCCAAAGTCAGTACCACCATTTAATGATGTACTACCACTTGCTAAATTGTTAATAGGTACACCATCAACTACATAAAGAGGTTGATTACTACCATTAAAGGTTGAGAAACCTCTAAAAATAACCCTTGTAGATGCTCCTGGTGCTCCAGATGCCGAAGAGATATTTACTCCTGCAACTTTTCCTTGCAATGCGTTTAATGCTGAACGGTCTTTTGTTTGCATTAATTCATCACTTTTTACTGTAGTTGCTGCATATCCAATCTTCTTTTCAGATTTTTTAATTCCGATTGCAGTTACAACAACATCTTCAATTTCTGTGTCGTCTTCCTTTAACACAGCATTTACAACAGTACCTGAAATAGGTAGCTCCTGAGTTTTAAGTCCCATGTAGGACATAATTAAAATCGATGCATTTTCTGACACGCTAATGGAAAATCCTCCATTAAGATCGGTAATCGTTGCGTTGTTTGTGTCTTTCTCTTTTACCAATGCTCCAGGAATGCCCTCACCAGATACATTTGTAACAGTTCCTGTTATTATTCTTTGTGCAGAAACGGTTATAAAAGAAAACGCAATAATTACAAATAGTAAAACTATTCTTTTCATAAACATAATTATTTAGTTAACAATTCAATTTATTAGCTTAAAACCCCAAAGTTATCATATCTTTAATTGATAATCAAATTTATATTTAACTTTTGTTGTTTTATTTTTAAGACATTTAACAATTAAGATACCCCTAATTAAATATCAAAAAACTTTAATATTTTATTTTTAATAAAAAAAAACTTCTTTAAAAGATTGAAACTTCTTTATTTACTATTTCAATAATTTCTTTTTCAAGAGTAATTGCTTTTTGTTCAATTTCTAAACCTTTATCAAACATTTCTTTAGCAAAGGCTTTATCATCTAGCCCGCTCATATTTATTTTAACATTCAAATATGCACCAGATACTGCCACTCTCGCTGCCATTGCTCCTACTCCTGCATCACTTATTGATGCTTTCAGCCCTATTTTTGACATTTCAAGCATTACTCCCATTGACTCATAAGCCAACTCCATTACTCTATAAGGAACTAAAATTGCATTTTTAGTTGCATCCTGAATTGCGCTATTTCTTATTTTTTTTTGTTCGTCTGATGATTTTGGCAACCTGATTGCTTCCATTATTAAATTAAAAGCGATCGTATCTTCATCTACAAAGTGCATTAAAGCTTGATATTTATCTCTTCCTTTTTCTGCCCAAGTTGAATATTCTTCCCATTTATCGTCCCAACCTCTTTTATGTGCTGACAGGTTTGCAACCATAGTTCCTAAAGCTGCTCCTAAAGCTCCAATATATGCAGAAATTGAACCTCCACCTGGAGCAGGCATTTCGGATGCTGTTTCATCTGCAAATTTTAATAAGTTCATATTTATTAGTGGCTTTTTAGATGCGTCATCTAAAAGGTACTCAATTATTCTCTCTTTAGGATGAAATGGTTTCAAGTCATCTAATCCAAGAGATTTTATGGCAATTTTTATTATTTCTTCATCCGATACGCCTAATGAACGTTTCTGTTTTTTTAAGAAATATTTACCTGCCTCAAGCATTGCGTTTAAAGGTACAAGTCCTACTAATTCGGAACCTGTAACTCTAATTCCTAATTTTCTAGCTTTATCTTCTACTTCATCAAAAGCTTTATGAACAGAAGTTACAGTAATGTCGGTTAAATTCATAGATATTTGAGCTACTCCGTATTCTTCAATATACCAACCTATTGCTTTTACTTTTTTTAATGTTCCTGGAGTTCTTAATGTTTTACCGTTTTTATCTTTTAATATTTTACCTCTAGCTGTTCCCCCCTCACGTGCAACTCTACCATTTTCTCTTACATCAAATGCTATTGTATTTGCTTTTCGTGTTGATGTTGTATTTAGGTTTACATTAAATGCTACTAAAAAGTTTCTTGCACTTATTGCTGTTGCTCCTGCTTTTGCATTAAATTTTGTTGAACCAAAATCGGGTTTCCATTCTGGGTTCTTTAGTTTTTGTGGTAAACCTTCATATTCTCCTGCTCTACAGTTTGCTAAATTTTTTCTTTTTTCTTCTGTTGCTGCAAATTCATAGCAATAAACAGGTATTTCTAATTCCTCCCCTACTCTTTTTGCTAATTTATGAGCATACTTAACAGTTTCTTCCATTGTTATGTTAGAAATAGGTATAAAAGGGCAAACATCTGTTGCCCCAAAACGAGGGTGTTCTCCTTTATGTTGAGCCATATCAATAACTTCCGATGCCTTTTTAATTGCTAAAAATGCTGCTTCAACAATTTCATCGGGAGTTCCTACCATTGTAACTACTGTTCTATTTGTTGCCTTACCTGGATCAACGTCTAATAGTTTTACTCCTTCAACTGATTCAATAACATCTGTTATCTCTTTTATTTTTTGCATATCGCGTCCTTCACTAAAGTTTGGTACGCATTCTATAAGTTGCTTCATAATATATATATTTATTTCGTAGTTATTTTACTATTTCACCTTTCAATATTACTGTTTTTATCAAATTACTACCATAAGAATATGGAAAGAATTCAATATTTGTCATTTTTTCTGTTATAAATAAATTTGCTATTTTCCCTTTTGCAATACTACCTACTTTTTGGCTTATTCCCATTGCATAAGCAGTATTAATTGTTGTTGCATTTAAAACTTCCTGTGCTGTCATTTTATGATTTATCATTGCTAAAGACATCATTAATTTCATATTCCCTGAGGGTGATGAACCTGGGTTAAAGTCGGAAGCAACAGCAACAGGCAAGCCTGCAGAAATCATTTTACGAGCTGGAGCATAAGGCAAATTAAGAAAAAGTGCTGCTCCTGGTAAAATAGTTGGCATTGTATCAGAATTTTTCAAACTTGAAATTTCATTTTCGCCAACATATTCAAGATGATCAACTGATAAAGCTTTATTTTTAACTCCAACTTGTACTCCGCCAGAAAAGTCAAGTTCATTTGCATGAATTTTAGGTGTTAATCCATATTTTATACCTTGTTTTAGTATTTTATCTGTTTCTTCTACTGTAAAAAAACCTTTATCACAGAAAACATCAATATAATCAGCTAGTTTTTGGTCTGCAACTTTAGGTATCATTTCTTCTACTACTAAATTTACATAACCTGCTTGCCGACCTTTATATTCCAAAGGAACTGAATGTGCTCCTAAAAATGTTGACTTTATGATAATAGGACAATCTGCTTTTAATCTTTTAATAACCCTCAACATTTTAAGTTCAGCATCAAGAGTTAATCCATAACCGCTTTTTATTTCTACTGCACCTGTTCCTTGCGATATTATTTCATCAATCCTTTTTTTTGCCTGTATATATAATTCATCTTCCGAAGTATTATTCAACAACTTCGCTGAATTTAAAATACCTCCGCCTTTTTTTGCAATTTCTTCATAAGAAAGCCCTTTTATTTTATCAACATACTCAATCTCACGACTTCCTGCATATACTAAATGTGTATGCGAATCGCAAAATGAAGGATAAACGAAACCTCCGTTAGCATCAATTATTTCTTCAAATGTAGAAATTTCTTTATTTAAGTCAGACATTAATCCAAATTCCTGAATTTTATCTTCTGAAATAATAAGGTAAGCATTTTCGACACAATTAACTGATGCCATAAGTTCTCCACACACTTTTAATGCTGGGTTTTCTTCAACCTGCACCAGTTTTTTAATATTTATTATTACTTTTTGCATAATACAAAAATAAGTTTTTTTTTAATACGGGGCTAAAGTATAAAAAGCTTGAAATAAAAAAAATGATTTTTCTAATTAAAAAATGATTTTTCTAATTGATAAATGTTTATAATTTTACCACCTAAAATATTTAAAGCTATGCTTAGAAAACTTCCTCATACTTATGTGATAATATTTTACATTATCGTTTTTGCTGCAATACTAACTTGGATAGTTCCTGGTGGTAAATATGAAACAGAAACTATAGATATTAAAGGTGGTACAAAGACTGTAATTATTCAAGATTCATTCCATACTGTACCTCATAAAATACAAACTTGGGAGATTTTTTCAGCCATGTTTAATGGTTTTCAGAATAAATCTGATATAATAATTTTTATTTTTATGGTTGGCGGTGCATTTATGATTGTTACTAAAACCCATGCTATTGATACAGGTATTATTAGCTTTGTAAAATCAACAAATAGGCTTCGTAATAAAAAAGGCTTTAAATTAATTGGTGTTGACAATATAATTATAGCTTTAATAATGACAATTTTTAGTTTATTTGGAGCTGTTTTTGGAATGAGTGAAGAAACAATTCCGTTTATTATGATTCTTGTTCCTCTTGCTATATCAATGGGATTTGATAGTATTGTTGGAGTATCATTAGTTTTTTTAGCAGCAGGTTTAGGTTTTGCTGGAGCTATGCTAAACCCTTTTACTGTGGGAGTAGCCCAGGGTATTGCAGGAATTCAGCCTCTTTTTTCGGGTATCGAATATAGGTTTTTCAGCTGGGTAATAATAAATATTGTAGGGATTGTTTTTGTTACACGCTATGCAAAAAAGATTAAAACAAATCCTGAAAAATCATTAGTTTATAAAGAAGATGATTATTGGAGAAAACTTGA
>JAOZLS010000078.1:10093-12600 GCA_029934705.1 Bacteroidales bacterium
AAGAAAAGGCTACTACACCAAATTCTGCTTGGCTTACTTATGGTATATTAATGATTACTATGATTATGTTTTCATTATTATATATAAATACAAGAATAAATATTGGAGAAAATTTTACTATTTATGGTCCAATTATTCCTATAATGACGGGTTTATTTGCAATATCAGGCTTTTTAAGCTTGCGAAAGTCAAGCCATAGTTTTATTTTAGTGCTGTTGGGTTTTGCAATAATATACTTAATAATAGGTGTAATGGGCTTTGACTGGTATGTTATGGAAATAGCTACTATGTTTTTTGCTATGGGAATTGCCTCAGGAGCTGCTGCTGGTTTTAGAGCAAATGACATTGCAAATCACTTTCTTGATGGAGTTAAGGATATTGCCTCTGCAGCTTTAATTGTTGGTTTTGCTGGTGGTATTATTGAAATTTTAAATAATGGACAAATCATTGATACTATTTTACACGAAACGGCCAATTCAATTACAGGCTTTGGTAAGGTTGCTTCTATCTCTATAATGTATTTGTTTCAATCTTTACTAAATTTATTTATACCGTCGGGTTCTGGACAAGCGGCTCTTACAATGCCTATTATGGCTCCGTTATCAGACTTACTAGGCATATCTAGGCAAGCAGCTGTTATGGCTTTCCAATTTGGTGATGGATTTACTAATATGATAACTCCTACATCTGGTGTATTAATAGGTGTCCTAGGTGTTGCAAAAATACCTTACGACAAATGGTTTAAATTTATTTTTCCATTTATTATATTTGTAGTAATACTTGCTCTTTTACTTTTAATTCCTACTGTTACTTTACCTTTAAACGGTTTTTAATATCATTTAACTAGAAAAATTTAATCATAACAAAAGTACAAATCAATGATATTGGCTCTTTTAAAGTTTAAATACAATTTAAATGGGTAAGATTATAAATACCTTCTTTTAACATCGCTATTTTTGAAATTACAGTTAATAAAAAATTATAAAATACTGTAACAATCCTGCTAAGCCTCCTAAAAAAGCACCTACAAGAATTAATTTATATTCATCTTCTTCAAATACTGGGTGTAAAAAACCTTCAAATTCACTATGAGGTAAAACAGACATTTTGCTTTCCATATCATTTTGTAAATCTAAAGCATCGGTTGCATAATCGTAAATTGCAAATATTTCGGTAGGTAGCTCTTCTTTAAATCTGTAAACTGCTATATTTTTTATTATTTTTAATCTGGCTTGACCTCCTATTCCATCAATAACTTTTTTAAATGACTCAGCCATCGAGTCAATCATTTCTCCAATATGTTTATAAACAATTTCAGTTATTTTTCGTGTATCAGGTCCTCTCATTATAAAGTCGAATAAATTTTCGGTAGTTAATATTTTTTCCGTAACAATTTTAGAGTACTCAGCTGACACTTCTTTTTGTCTTTTCAGAAATAAGCCTTGAATACGTAATCCAAATATTTTATATTCTTGTACAGGTCTAAAGATTAACTTTATTGCTAGCCAGTTTGTTGCAAATCCAACAAAAACACCTGCTAATGGCAACAACCACCACGGATTAAAATAGATAAAAATAAACATTTGAATAATCCCAAATAAAAACCCGAAGTAAAACCCAGAACGCTCAATAAATTTGAATTCTTTCTTTCCTACTTCTAAAAACATTTGATTTACAAGTGCTTTGTCATTCATTAAAACTGATACAGCTAATGCCTTTAAATCGAGTAATTCTCGAACATCATCCTTAATATCTGCCATTATTGCTTTAGTAATTTTAGGACTATCATCTCTAACTTGGTCGTAAATTTTTTGCTTATATGATTTTGGAATAACACGCCATAGTTTAGGAGACTGTGCCAACATTATTTCATTTATAATATTTTTTGAAAGTTTTTCTACGCCTGGTTGCATTATTTTTGCAATAACATCTGGGGCAAGTCTTGAAAAAACATCTTTTATATTAATAAGTTTATCTGCCATTAAATCAACAGAAATTCTGGCCATTTTTGCAGCTTTTGAAGGAACAATACCCTGCCACCCAAACGGTCTAAATCCAACATATTCTAAAGGATAAAATGTCATTTTTAATGCAAGAACATTTGTCAGCCATCCAACAAACCCACTAATAATTGGGATTGTTATATATGATGGATTTTCATAAAATATATTTAATAGTTCAGTCATTCTCAACAAAGTTCTAAAAAATGTTTGTTAAAACCTAAAAAAGATATTATAAAACTTCTTTTACCTAATTTAAGCTATTGCGAAGAAAAAAAACTGCATAAACTTTAGTACTAAAATGGTTTCTTTAATTTTGAGGATACCTCATTGGTATGTGGAAAATTTTGGAATTCTTTTAGTGCTAGACGATTAGTGATTTTCAAAGTTTGTAATCGCTCAAATTAGATTTTACTAATATAATATTATATTTTTTCATTAACAAAAATATAATATAACAAAACGGAAGAAACTATAAATATATTTATTTAATTTCTTCCGTTCAGT
>JAOZLS010000007.1 GCA_029934705.1 Bacteroidales bacterium
GGTTTAATAAGCAAAAATCAAAAGTGGGTATATGCAGGATTAATATATATGATACCATTTATATTAATTTTTACTGTACCAACAAACGACGAATTAGAGCAGAAAAAACTAGAAATAGCAGATAAGCTTGAAAAAGAAGTTGCTTTCTCAGAAAGTGACTCTATAAAGTATAAAGAAGCCATACATATTTTTAATAAAATTAGAAATGTTAATCTCAAAATAGATTCGCTTGAGAATACCACTGATATAGATAAACCAAAATTAATTATAACATTAAAGCGACTAAAAACCGAGTATAAAAAAGATTTAGACAAAGAAATAAAAGATGCCAACCCACAAATTAAAGATTCAACTTATGCAAACGTTGTTTATACGTCATGGGTACTTTTTTCGTTAATAGCCTTTATACACTCATTTATAATAATAAAAAAATATAGGCAAATTTTAAATGGTGAAATTGATATTTCAAAAAAGAAAAAAGTGATTACCAAAAAAGAAGCTCCAAAATCAAAACACGAAGATTTACTTAACAACGTTTCTGAAGTACAACAGAGAATATTATCTAAAATAAAAAAGTCTAAAGAGTTTGATTCATATATTGTTGAAGAAATAAAGGAATATACAGATAAATATACAAATCAGATTAAAAAATTGATTATACAAGAAGAAAAATTATTTATTAGAATAAAAGACATTAACACAACTGTATTAACCAAAGAGCTTGAAAAATTAAAGAAGAATTTAACAAAAGAAGAAAACCCAAGAATTGAATTAGAATTAAAAAATGCAATAGACTCTAAACAAACTTTACTCGACTCATATATAGAAATAATAACAACACACAAGACAGTTTCATTAAGATTACAAACAGCGGTTTCATCCTTAAAACAGGTTGAAAATGACCTTATTAAATTAGAAAATGTTTTTAATCCTGAAAACAAAGAAGAATTCTTTAAATCTTTTGATAAAAAATCAGAAGAGCTAAATAATTACGTGTCAGATGTAGAAAAAAACTACAAAAACATGTAATACAATAAACATCAAAAACACTCGATAAATTATTGATCTTTTAAAATTTATTTCGAGCGTTTTGATATTAAATTGTATAATTTACTGTTTTTGATTGTTTTTATGAAAAATCGGCTTGATATTTGAGTAGAGTATATAACTATAACTATCGCAAATTTATCATGCAAAAACATATATTATATATAATATTTTTACTTGTATTTAGTGTTCCTACATTTTCGCAAAACAAAATAGCTTTGCAAAAAGCAGATAGCTTTGCTATTGAAAAAAGAATAAATAATGCAAAAGTGCTTCATGCCGAAAAAAATTATAATGAAGAAAGCAGAAATTATAACGAAATAGCCGAAATATACTGGAATCATTTTTATTTAGAAGAAGCAATTAAATATTTTGAAAAATCAATAGTTATAAATAAAATGCTAGGTAATAAAAGTGGTGTTTCAATGATAAACAGCAACTTAGGCTCTATATATACCGATTTAAAAAAATACGACAAAGCCTTGGTCTGTTTCAATAAAAACCTTGAGTACAAAAGATTAGTAAAAGATAAAAGAGGAAAAGTTAGCTCTCTAATTAATATTTCAATAGCCCTTAATCATCAAAAAAAATATGAAGAAAGTATTATTGGCTTACTTAAAGCCCTAGATATTGCACGAGAATTAAGTGATACACGACAAATGAAAAGCTGTTATGGAATGCTTTCCGAAACATACGAAAAAGCAAAAGATCCAGACAAAGCAATTTACTACTTTAGTTTATACAAGTCATTTCACGATAAGTTAAGAAAAGACAAAGAAACAGAAGCACAAATAAAATACAGAGAAGCAACCCTAAAGTTAAGGCTTACAGAAACAGAAAATCGAAATAATGAATTAGAATTGCAACTGGCCGACAAAGAATTAAAAGAAAAAGACAAGCAACTACTTGAAGCTCAGAATAAAAGTAAATTACTGTATAGCAATTTATCAAAGTCGGACATGCAAAATAAACTATTGCAAAGAGACAAAGAAATTGCAGAAATGAATACTCAAAAAGAAAAAGAAATTGTTGAAAAACAAAAAACACAAATGTTTTTAATGTATTCAATAATAATTCTTGCTATTTTGATATTATTATTATTAGTAGTTGCATACATCCAAAAAAGGAAAACAACAATAAAACTTTCATATCAAAACAAAAAAATTCTTTTACAAAAAAGTGAAATTGAAAAACTATCAATAGTTGCAAGTAGAACCGACAATTCAGTAATGATTGCTAGCGGACAAGGTGATATAGAGTGGATAAACAACGGTTTTACCAAAATGTATGGGTACAAACTAGACGAATTATTAAATACCAACGTTGCAATACATAATTTAGATTATATTAAAAGCTCTGAACCCGAAATTATTAAAACTCTTCAAGAAAAGGAAACACAAGTTTACGAATCCTTATTAAAATGTAAAAACGGAAAAGAAAAATGGGTACAAACAACACTAACACCTATTTTAGATGATGACGACGAAATTACAAAATTAATATTTATAGACTCCGATATTCAAAGAATAAAAGAATCTGAAAGAAAAATAACACAACAAAAAGAACAAATAGAAAGACAACAAATTTCGCTTACCGATAGTATAAACTATGCACAATACATACAAGAAGCGATACTTTATAAAAACTTTTCTACTAAAGATTTAGTTTCTGATAATTTTGTAATGTATAAGCCAAAAGATGTAGTAAGTGGGGACTTTTACTGGTTTTCGAAAATAAATGGTTATACAATAATTGTTGCATCAGACTGTACTGGGCACGGAGTTCCTGGAGCATTCCTTTCACTAATAGGTGTTAACATATTAAACCAAATTGTAAATCACGAAAAAACGATAATGCCCGATGAAATAATCCATAAATTACATCATGGATTTATAGAATCATTAAATCAAGACGAAAATGAAAACACTGATGGAATGGATCTTGCCATTTGTACAATTGATAATAAAAATAAAAAACTATATTATGCAGGAGCAAATAGACCTTTAATATATATTCAAGACGATAAAGTAGAAACAATTAGAGGAGACATAAACTCAGTAGGAGGTTTATTATTTCAAAAAGGAGACGAACGAAATTTCACAATTCACGAAATAGATATAAATAAAGAAACTTCATTTTACTTATCATCCGACGGCTATGTTGACCAATTTGGAGGTCCTGCAAACAAAAAATTTAATAATGCTAATTTTTATGCACTTATCGATAAAGCTAAAAATATGCCATTTAGTGAACAAAAAATATTATTTGAAAACACCTTTGACAAATGGAAAGGTGACTACAAACAAATTGACGATATATTAGTAATTGGAGTTAAAATATAATAAGTAATAAATCATGAAAAAACTGCAAAATTTAGCAAAATATCTTATAATTATAATTATTTTGTCATTTATATCCAACAAAACATTTTCTCAAAATAAAATTAAGTACAAAACTAATATATATATCGACAGTCTAAATAAAGTATATTCTCAAACAGCTCAACCAGTATATCTATATATTTCAAATTCCCCTAACGATAATAATCCAACACCCATAAATAATGTAACAAAGGCAAATCAGCCAAAACCCATATTTCTAAAAATAAATGGCAAGCACCAATTTAAACGCTATAACCCTATTTCAAAGTTAGAAGAAACATTTTATATACATGCCGATGGAACACCACCACAAACAAAAATAATATTTAGTAATCCTGAACCATATACTCTAAATAATAAAATATACTATGGCAATAACCAAAAAATTAAATTAGCAAGTAAGGACGACATGTCAGGCGTAAGTCAAATATTATACTCAATAAATAATAGCGAATACAAAGAATATACAACTGAAATTGCAGTAAAAGCCGAAAAAAAATACCTTGTGAAATTTTACTCTGTTGACAACGTAGGAAATGTAGAAAACACACAGGAAAACACATTTTACATAGACAAAACAGCCCCAAAAACAATATGCACAATATCAGACACTCTAGGAAATGAAATAATTTCTGAAAGAGGGAAAATTGAAATAGAAACAACAGACGCAGCTACTGGATCCTCCAAAATTTATTATAAACTAGATAGTGGCGAGTACAAAATATTTACACAAAAAAGTATTAACCTAAACAAAATAAAAGAAGGAAACCATACAATATATTTTTATTCTATTGATAATGTAAATAATGTAGAAAAAGAACAAAAAACATTTTTTTTCCTTGACAAAACCTCTCCAATTATAGCAACCGATATTTTAGGAGACCAATTTATTATAGGCGACAAAATGTTTTTCTCGGGACGAACAAAACTAAAACTTACAGCAATAGATAATAAAGCAGGTGTAAAAACAGTAATGTTCTCCATTGACAAAAGTCCTTTTAAAAAATATGAAACAGCCTTTTATTTACCAGCCACAAAAGGAATGCACGGTGTTGACTACTATGCAATTGATAATTTAGGAAACAGAACCCGAACAAAAACAAAAAATGGATATTTACACTACGAACATTTTATAGGTAGAATTTATATTGATTTAACAGGACCAACACTATTTCATAAATTTATTGGAAAACAATATTTATCCAAAGACACCTTATATATAAGTAAAAATACTAAAATTCAATTTTCACAGCAAGACTTTGAATCCAAGCCAAAAAAAATCACATATATGATAGATGATATTCCTGAGGAAATAGACTACTCTGAGCCATTCTCTATTACAGAAGAAGGCTTTCATAAAATAGACCAGATAGGATACGATAAAGTTAACAATAGAAATTTTAAAACACTAAAATTTGTAGTTGACTCAAAAGGGCCAGAAATATTTCATAAATTTAGTGTAAAACAGACTATAATATCTGACACTATACAATCATACCCATACTATGTTTCAATATTTATAGCACCACAAGACGACGTTTCTGGAATAGAGAATATTAGTTATACAATAAATGATGGTCCTAAAAAAAGTTATTACAGAAAGATAAGCGGATTTAAAAAAGGTAAAATTAATACTGTTATTATTCACGTAAGTGATAAATTAGGAAACAAATCAACTAAAAAAATACAATTTTTCATAAAAGAATAATAGCATCTAAAAATAATTTTTAAAAAAAATGCAAACTTATTTTTTAAATTAAAAAAATAATATTACGTTTGCACTCGCTTAATGCGGATGTGGTGAAATTGGCAGACACGGTAGACTTAGGATCTGCTGCTTTCGGGCGTGGGGGTTCGAGTCCCTTCATCCGCACAAAAACCGCCTGTTTTTACAGGCGGTTTATTTTTATTATGACTATTTTAACTCTAATAATAGAAGAATGAATATTACTAAAGAAACTCAAGACAATTCAACATTCAGCATTTCTCTAAAAATTACTAAAGAAGATTACGAGCCAAAAGTTAACAAAGCTCTTAAAGACTACAGAAAAAGTGCTCAAATAAAAGGTTTTAGACCAGGAAAAGCACCATTAGGTTTAGTCCAAAAAATGGTAGGACCAAGCATATTAATGCAAGAAGTTGACACTCTAGTATCTGAACACTTATCAAAATACATTAGCGATGAAAAGTTAAACCTACTAGGTCAACCTTTACCATCAAGTAAGCAACAACCGATTGACCCTATAAACGACAAAGTATTTGAATTCTTTTTTGACATGGCAGTTGCTCCAGAATTTGAATTAAGCCTAGATAAAAGAACGAAAGTTCCTTTCTATACTATAACTGTTTCAGACAAAATGATTACCGACGAAATAGAACGAACACAAAATCAATTTGGTAAAACAGAAAATAATGAAGCTGTTAATGAAAATTCTTATGTTAAAGCTAACATAAACCAACTAGATGAAGAAGGAAATGTTATTGAAGGCGGAATAAGTACCGAAAACACAATGTTATCTATTGATTTAATAAAGGACAAAACAGAAAAGAAAAAAATAATAGGTCGGAAAATAGGAGAAACTTTCAATTTAGACCTTAAAAAAGCATATCCAAACGATACTGAATTATCAGGAATGCTTGGTATAGAAAAAGATGCTGTAAATGATATTAAAACACCATTTTCTATAACACTAAACGAAATTACAACATTTACCGCATCCGAAATAAATCAAGAATTATTTGACAAAGTTTATGGCGAAGGTATTGTAAAAACTGAAGACGAATTCAAAGAAAAAATTAAAGAATCTATTGAAAGAATTTACAGTCAAGAATCTGACTTTAGATTTGCAATAGACGCTAAAGATAAAATTCTTTCAAAATTAAAATTAGATTTACCTGAAGAATTTCTAAAAAGATGGATTAAAGTAACAAACTCTGACAAAGAGCTTACCGAAGAAACATTGAATAAAGAATACCCAATGTTTGAAAAGGATTTACAGTGGCAACTTGTAAAGAACAAAATTGCAGAAGCTCAGAAATTTGAAATTTCAGAAGACGAAATAAGACAAGAATCAAGAAAATTTACCGAAGCACAATTTGCTCAATATGGTTTACCTTTAGGTTCATTATCCAACGAGCAAATGCAAACTTTTATTGATAAAAACCTTGAAAAAGAAGAAGATCGTACTAAATTTGCCGAAAAGGTAATTGAAAATAAAGCAAACAGTTTTATTAAAGATACAATTAAACTTGAAGATACGATTATTGACTTTGAAGACTTCAAAAAATTATACGAAAACGCATAATCAAAAATAATTTATTATATATTTGATTAAAATTTCCTAAAAAAGAAAAAATGAATATCGACGATTTTAATAAATACGCAACAAAAGATAGAGGTATTAGTAGCTTAAACCTTGACAGATATTATAAAGCAACTGTAAAAAGCAATTATATTTCTCCAACAATTATTGAAGAAAGACAATTAAACGTTGCACAAATGGACGTGTTCTCAAGATTAATGATGGATAGAATCCTTTTCTTAGGACTACCTATTGATGATTATGTTGCAAACATTATACAAGCACAATTATTGTATCTTGAATCAGCAGACCCATCAAAAGACATTCAAATATACATTAACTCCCCAGGAGGTTCAGTATATGCAGGGCTTGGAATATATGACACAATGCAATATGTAACACCCGATGTTGCAACAACTTGTACTGGTATAGCAGCATCAATGGCGGCCGTGTTATTAACAGCAGGAACTAACGGGAAACGTTCAGCTCTTACTCATTCAAGAGTAATGATACACCAACCAATGGGCGGAGCTCAAGGACAAGTTTCTGATATTGAAATAACTTTCAAAGAAATTAAAAAATTAAAAACAGAACTTTACGAAATAATCGCTAAACATTCTGGAAATACTATAAAGAAAATAGAAAAAGATTCTGATAGAGATTACTGGATGACATCCACAGAAGCTAAAGAATACGGAATGATTGACCGTGTTTTAGGACATAAATCAGAAAAATAATATTTCTTTTTTAACCTTATAACTACTTAAATATCAGCTTGCATTTTTTGTAAGTTGATATTTCTATTAAATACAATAACTAAAAACAAGCAAATGAAAAATATTTTATTATCGCTTACAATTTTTTCAAGCTTATTTATTTCATCTTGCAAAAACAATACAGAAGTTGAGATTATAGCCGACTTTGAAATAAGTTTAGCAGGACAATCTCCCGAAGCAATTATTACAATAACCAATTTAACAGCAGGAGCAACTTCATATAAATGGGAGTTTTCTGAGGGAGCAGATACTACTGGTTCAAACATTCAAGTACCGCCAAAAATAACTATTGATAAAACAGGAACTTTCACAATAACATTAACTGCCACAAACGAAACAGAAACAAAAACTGTTAGTAAAACAATTGACATAACTGGTTTTAATGGTATTAATAAGTATCAAAACATTCCTTTTGGTGCAACATCAGAAAGTGCTGGTAGAAGTTTTTCAATTGAAATGGGTCAAATTTATAGTGATGATGAAATCTCAGAAACAAATTCGTATTTAATAGATTTAGTTTTTGTTAATTGGACTCCAATGTACTTTTTTGAAAGCCCAGACTCTAGTAATCATAACGTAGATATACCAAATCCAAACACAACTATTATTGAAAACGCTACGGATAAACTCTCAGAATACGACTTTAACAACATTATTTCTGATGAGTTTTTTCAAACAACAACAGTAATTCAAACAAATAATTCATTCAACCTAACAAGTTTACCTACTTTAATTCTATTTAAAACAACCGATAATAAGACAGGTGTTATTCTTGCAAAAGAATTTAACGACGGAAATATAATTACAGATATAAAAGTTCAAAAATACTAAATATAGACATGGATAAATGTTCATTTTGCGATAAAACAAGAGAAAACGTTGAAATATTAATTTCAGGCGTATCTGGTTTTATTTGTAACGAATGTGTAGAAAGAGCACACGAAATAATAGACGAAAATACAGTTAACGAAGGCAAATTCGACCTTGACAGCATAAAAGGCTATAAGCCTAAAGAAATAAAAGATTTTCTTGACCAATATGTTATAGGACAAAATTCTGCTAAAAAAATTCTTTCGGTAGCAGTTTATAATCACTACAAAAGATTAGGACAAGTAGATGAAAATGATGATGTTGAAATAGAAAAATCAAACATCATTCTTGTAGGCGAAACAGGAACAGGTAAAACCCTACTTGCCAAAACAATTGCAAAACTACTAGAAGTCCCTTTTACTATTGTTGATGCTACAATTTTAACCGAAGCAGGATATGTTGGCGAAGACGTAGAGAGCTTACTAAGCAGACTACTACAAGCAGCAGACTATAACGTAGAACTTGCCGAAAAAGGAATTGTTTTTATTGATGAAATAGATAAAATTGCTAGAAAAAGTGATAACCCATCAATTACAAGAGATGTTTCAGGAGAAGGCGTACAACAAGGTTTATTAAAGCTTCTTGAAGGTTCTGTTGTAAATGTACCACCAAAAGGAGGACGTAAACACCCAGACCAAAAAATGATTGCTGTTAATACAAAAGATATTTTATTTATTGCAGGAGGTGCTTTTGATGGTATTGAGAAAAAAATATCGCAAAGATTAAATACACAAGTTGTAGGATTTGATAAAAAAAGCAAAGAAAATATTGATAGAAATAATTTCTTACAATATATTGCTCCACAAGATTTAAAATCATTTGGACTAATTCCTGAAATAATTGGACGTTTACCTGTATTAACTTTCTTAAACCACCTTGATAAAGAAGCTCTAAGAACAATTCTTACAGAACCCAAAAATTCAATAATAAAACAATACACCAAGTTACTTCAAATGGACGGTATAGAACTAACATTTGAAAATGATGCTTTAGATTATATTGTTGAAAAAGCAATTGAATTTAAAGTTGGTGCTAGAGGATTAAGGTCTATATGTGAGACAATTATGACAGAAGCAATGTATAATTTACCTTCTGAAAACACTAAAGAATTCAATGTAACTCTTGAATATACAAAAGCAAGACTTGAATTATTAAATGCAAAAAAATTAAGAGTTGCATAAATAAGATTCTTTAACTATAATTTTACAATTATATTATTGAGTCTGCTCTGAAAACCGGTCAGACGGTTGTATTTACAAAATATGAAAGTCGATTTGTCTTATTTACTGTTAATTAGCAAAGCCGTAAAACCGATTTCTATACAAATTTCAACTTTTAAGAGTGGTCTCATTATTTAATAGCATTAAATATTAACATTAAAAATAATAAATTATGAAAGCTTATGTTTTTCCTGGACAAGGAGCACAATTTATAGGAATGGGCAAAGATTTATACGAAAATTCAGATATTGCAAAAGAATTATTCGATAAAGCCAACCAAATACTAGGTTTTAACATTACAGAAATTATGTTTAATGGAACAGACGAAGAACTTAGGCAAACCAAAGTTACACAACCTGCTATTTTCTTGCACTCAGCAATTTTAGCAAAAACTTTAGGCGAAGACTTTAAACCTGACATGGTTGCAGGACACTCCTTAGGCGAATTTTCAGCACTTGTTGCAAACGGAACTCTTTCTTTTGACGATGGACTAAAATTAGTTTATCAAAGAGCAATGGCAATGCAAGAAGCCTGCGAAATAGAACCTTCTACAATGGCAGCAATTATAGGATTAGACGACGATATAGTTGAAAAAGTTTGTACTGAAATAGACGATATTGTAGTTGCAGCAAACTATAATACTCCAGGGCAAATTGTAATTTCAGGCTCAATACCAGGTATTGATAAAGCCATTGAAAAACTTAATGAATTAGGTGCAAGAAGAGCTTTAAAACTTAATGTAGGTGGTGCATTTCACTCACCATTAATGAAACCTGCAGGACAAAAACTTGAAGAAGCAATTAATAATACAACATTTAATACTCCGGCTTGCCCTGTTTACCAAAATGTTACAGCAAAACCAGTTACTGATATTGCTGAAATTAAAGAAAACCTAATTAAACAACTTACAGCCCCTGTACGCTGGACACAAATAATGCAAAATATGATTGCAGACGGAGCTTCTTCATATACAGAAGTTGGACCAGGTAAAGTTTTACAAGGTTTAGTAAAGAAAATAGATCGTAAATTTCCAACTTTCAGTGCATAAATATATATTATTATGAAAAAACTATTAATTATTGCAACAGTACTTATTTTTGCTTCATGCGGAAGTTCTCCTTGCGAAAAAAAAGGCTGTAAAGACTTTGAAACTCAAGAAGAAGCTCAAGAAATGTATGAGTCTGACAAAGATTGTTATAAAAATTTAGATAAAGACGGCGATGGCAAAGCATGCGAGAGCCTTCCTTAAAACAACTACCTAAATTGTATAAGAAAACATGCTTAAAATACAATTTAAGCATGTTTTTTATATTTAATCAAAAAAAAACATTTTGGGAACGTTTGCATAAAAATTTGATTTTCACATATAAATATAAAGGCTTATATTTGTGATATAGTGGGTGAAATTCACTTTCAAATTATTAACAGCTTTTGTAATAGAAAGCAATAAACATAAGCAAAGAGCTCAAAAAATCATTTAGAGTTTTCTGCTAAATAAAAAACATTAAATATGGCTAGTAAAATTAAAAAAATAGGTCTGCTAACAGCAGGTGGCGATTGCCCAGGACTTAATGCAGTAATAAGAGCAGCAACGAGGGCAGCTCTTAATAATGGAATAGAAGTTATTGGATACAAATTTGGATACAAAGGGCTTTATCTAAATGATTTTGAAGAACTTACAAAAGCAAGAGTATCAGGAATTCAACATTTAGGAGGAACAATACTTTACAGTTCAAATAAAGATAACTTATTTGAATACGATGTAGAAATTGATGGAAAAACGGTGATGAAGGACGTTTCGGATGTTGCAATTAAAAATATGAAAAAAGAGAATGTTGACGCTCTTATAATTATTGGTGGCGACGGAACCCTAACTAGTGCAAGAGATTTTGCAAGAAAAGGAGTTAAAGTTATTGGTGTACCTAAAACTATTGACAATGATTTAGCTGTTACCGATGTAACTTTCGGTTTTAACTCTGCAATAAATGTTGCACGAGATGCTTTAGACAGATTACACACAACAGCCGAGTCGCATCACCGCATAATGATACTCGAAGTTATGGGACGAAATGCTGGTTGGATAGCATTACACTCTGGAATTGCAGGCTCTGCAGATGTAATTCTTATTCCTGAAATTCCTTATGATATAAAAAAAATTGCTGCTAGAATAAAAGAACGAGAAAAAAGAGGTAAATTATTTAGTATTATAGCTGTTGCTGAAGGTGCTATACCTGTTGGGGGTGATGTTGTTGTAAGCAAAATTGTTAAAGATAGTCCAGATCCTATTAGATTAGGTGGTATTGGTAACGTTTTAGCTATACAGCTTGAAGATCTTATACAAAAACATGAAGTAAGAGCAACAATTCTAGGACACTTACAAAGAGGAGGCTCTCCAAGTACTTTTGACCGAATATTAGCTACAAGATATGGTGTTAAAGCAATAGAGTTATTGCTAGACAAACGTTATGGTAACATGGTTACAATTAACGGAGACTCAATGTCTTACGAGCACCTTGAAAATATTATTGGAAGACCAAAAAATGTTAATCCTGAAGGCGAACTTGTTAAAACTGCAAGAAGCATAGGTATTACATTTGGAGACTAAAATAATATTTAATAAATAAAAAAGAAGCTGATTTTCGAATCAGCTTTTTTTATGTTATAAATTTAAGGCATGCAATTTTCTCGTTTTTATCAAATTACTTATTTACTAAATAATTACTAATAATTGCAACACCTGCTGCAAAAAACAAAGCATATAAGAGAATAGTAAGTCTATTATATATAGATATGTACAATAAAAATTTGGAATCTGTTTCTTTCTTTTTTGATAATTGAGAAATAAACTCAGATGAATATGCTGACATTAGTATTTCATATAAATAAACATCCTCCCCTCTCCTTTTTACATAAGTAAAAAGATAAGCTCTTATATAAAATGTAATAAATATAATAAACATTAACACTCCAATAAGTAAATCACTCATATTTTAAATTTTATATAAAAAGCCGTTAACTAATTTGTATATAAATAACATTAATTTTTTGCGAGTATATTGTAAATCTATTGGCAATATTCATGTGTATAATACCAACAAATTTTCCATATTAAACCGCAATTTAACAAAATAACTATACTATTTAGCTCTACAAAACCATTTTTTTTGTATAATATAATTTTTCAGTAAAACTCGTTGACTAAAATTTTCATCAAAAAAGATAAACATTAAAGCTCCTAACTGTTAGTATAATACACAAAACATTAAATGTTTAACAACAGTTTTTAAATAGAAGATTATTTTATCCGCTGTTTTTTTTTAGTTTTGTATATCTATATTAATGTAAATATGTAAATTTAAAACAGTATGAAAAAATTAGATTTATCAAAGTATGGTATAGCAAATGTGGAAGAAATCTTCCATAACTTATCTTACGATGAACTTTTTAAGCATGTAACTAATCCTAAATTAGAAGGATACGAAAGAGGATATCTTACAGATTCTGGAGCAGTTACTGTAGATACAGGGATTTTTACAGGAAGATCTCCTAAAGATAAATTTATTGTAAAAGAAGAAACTTCTGAAAACAATATTTGGTGGAAGAACGAACACAGACCTGCTTCTGACAATAAACCTATTACGGAAGAAGTTTGGGACGAGTTATTAGAAAGAAGTGCGAATCAACTAACTGGCAAGAAATTATATGTTCAAGACGGTTATGCTGGTGCAAACGAAAATACAAGATTAAAAATAAGAGTTATTACAGAAGTAGCTTGGATGGCACATTTTGTAAAAAACATGTTTATTCGTCCTACGGATGAAGAACTTGAGACATTTGAACCTGATTATGTAATGCTTAACGCATCAAAAACAAGTAATCCTAACTGGGAAAAGCACAATATGCACAGTGAAGTATATGCAGCTTTTAACCTTAAAAAGAAGATGGCTTGCGTTGGAGGAACTTGGTATGGTGGCGAAATCAAAAAAGGTTTTTTCTCAATAATGAATTATTTATTACCTCTACAAGGAATTGCTGCAATGCACTGTTCAGCTAATGTTGGCGAAAAAGGTGATGTTGCGATTTTCTTTGGTCTATCAGGAACAGGTAAAACTACTCTTTCGGCAGATCCAAACAGAGCTCTTATTGGAGACGATGAGCATGGATGGGACGACGAAGGAATTTTCAACTTTGAAGGTGGTTGCTATGCAAAAACAATTGACCTTGATGCTGAAAAAGAGCCAGATATTTATGGTGCAATTCGTAGAGATGCTCTTTTAGAAAATGTTGGTTTTGATAAAGACTATAAAATTGATTTTGCTGATGTTTCAAAAACTAAAAACACCAGAGTTTCATATCCAATATATCACATAGATAATATTGTAAAGCCAGTTTCAAAAGCAGGACATGCTAAAAAAGTAATTTTCTTAACTGCTGATGCTTTTGGCGTTTTACCTCCAGTATCAAAATTAACTCCCGACCAAGTAAAGTATCACTTTATTAGTGGTTATACTGCAAAAGTTGCAGGAACTGAAAGAGGAATTACTGAACCTGTACCTTCATTCTCTGCTTGTTTTGGTGCAGCGTTTTTATTACTTGACCCTGCAAAATATGCTGAAGAATTAATTCGCAAAATGGAAATGAACAATGCAACTGCATATCTTGTTAACACAGGATGGATTGGTGGTGCTCCAGGTGTTGGTAAACGTATTGATTTACCTTCAACTCGTAACATCATAAATGCAATTCTTGATGGTTCGCTTGACAATGCTGAGTTTGATAATATGCCAGTATTTAACCTTGCTATTCCAAAAGCAGTAAATAATGTTGATCCAAAATTACTTAATCCTAGAGGACTTTGGAAAGATGCTGAAAAATGGGATGCAACTGCAAAAAAATTAGGACAAATGTTTATTGACAACTTCAAATTCTTTACAGACAATGATGATGTTGCTAAACTTGTTGATACAGCAGGACCTCAATTATAATACAAATTTATAAATACCTAAAAAAGGCTACCATTAGGTAGCCTTTTTTTTTGATGAAACAATAACAAATTATTTGTAGAGATACAATTATAAATATGTAATTGTTTATATTCATCAAAATTTGCTCAACACAAAAATATTAAAAAAGGGATTTTATGTTTTTCTTTCAAGAAACAAGAACATTTCAAATCAGAGAAAATATATTCTTCACCCTTTTTATACTTTATTAATCAGGTTTTTCGTGTAAAAACCTATTATTTTCGCCTAAAAACACATCATTGTTCCGTGTTGACATAGTATATTTAGACATATTTTCAGTATCATAATCTTTATCTAAATCAATATCAACATTCTTTCTTTTGTATGCAGGTTCGTCTTCTAATTCTTCAATATGACTTTTATAATTACGAATTTTATGTGGAGGATTGCTATTATTATAAGAAGGCTCAGACTCTTGAACAGTAGTTTTAACAGACACATCAATTTGTGAATCAGTATTTAAACTATTATCTGGACCATTTTTATTATTAGAATTATAACCTATAAAAGTTTCTTCTTCAGAAAATGCTACACTATCATCAAGAGTTACAATTTTAACTTTAGGTTTTGATTCATCGTTAGTAGTTTCTACCTCAAAACGAATATCTTCATTTATAGGTGTAGGTTCTTCTTTTTCAAGGGGTACAGTTTTACTTTCTTTAGTTTTTCCTTCGTCTGCTCTTAAATAAATTTCATTAATATCTTGAGTTTTAAAACCTGTAGCAATAACAGTAACAGCTACCGATTCTTCTAATGTTTCGTCAATAGAACTACCCCAAATAAGGTCAGCAATATTTCCTGTTGCAGCTTGAACATACTCATTAATAATTGAAATTTCATCCATGGTTACTTCCTTAGTTCCCGATGAAATATTTAAAAGAATATCTCCAGCTCCTTCAATATCATTATTATCTAAAAGCGGTGAACTTAGTGCGGCCTTAACTGCTTCTTCGGCTCTATTATCGCCAGTAGCAACACCAGTTCCCATTAGAGCTATTCCACTATCTTTCATAACAGTTTTTACATCTGCAAAATCGACGTTTACATGCCCTTTTTTAGTAATAATTTCAGCAATCCCTTTGGCTGCGACAGTTAAAACCTCATCTGCCATAGCAAGAGCTTTTCGTGCTTCAAAGTTACCGTATATTTCTCTTAACTTTTCATTATTAATAATAAGCAATGAGTCAACATGCTTGCTCATTTCTTGTATTCCATCAATTGCTTGATTGAGTCTTTTTTTCCCTTCGTACCTAAAAGGAAGCGTAACAATACCTACAGTTAAAATACCCAAATCTTTGGAAGCCTGAGCAATAACTGGTGCTGCACCAGTACCTGTTCCTCCGCCCATTCCGGCTGTTATGAAAATCATTCGAGTCTCCTCTCCTATTTCCTTTTTTACAATTTCAATACTTTCTATAGCAGCCTCTTTACCTTTTTCTGGCTGATTACCAGCACCTAAGCCTTCAGTCAATGTTGCTCCTAACTGAACTTTAATAGGCACAGGACTATCTTGAAGTGCTTGTGCATCGGTATTTGTAACAATAAAATCAACTCCTGTTATACCTTGTTTATACATGTGATTTACGGCATTACTACCACCACCACCTACTCCAAGTACTTTAATTATTGCTGATACATTTACAGGCATCTGAAAATCCAATAAATCCCCTTCCATAATTTCTAATTTTTTATTTATTTTCACTTTAAATTAACAAAGTTATAATTCTTTATCATTATCATTTATAAACTGAAGAAGCGTTTGCTTAAAGTTTGAAAATCGACCTCCTGCTTTTAGATTTTTAGATTTATCATCTTTTTCAAGCTCTTCTTTTTCATCTACTTTAGCTTCATTTGTTATATTTTGCTCTTCTATATTCTTTTTAACAGCCCTACCTAAGCTTTCAAATTCAAATTGTTGTTCTTCTTCAATACCTAACATTATTAGACCAACAGCAGTTGAATACTTTGGGTTACTAATAGTTCTTGTAGAAGTTACTAAGTTTACTCCTGGACGAGATAATTTAACATCCAAACCTAAACGATACTTCATTAATTGTGGTAAATGTTTTAGTAAAGCTCCTCCTCCTGTAAGTGATATTCCAGCTCCAATTCGGTCTCTATATCCTGATTGTAGAAGTTCTAAATCAATTATTTCACAAATTTCTTCAACTCTAGCTTGAATTATTTCAGCAACTAACTTTACTGAAATATTTTGAGCTTCGCGTCCATTAATTCCTTCAACTGTTACTAAAGTATCATTATCAGCAAACTCGCTTAATGCTACTCCATGTTGAACTTTGAGAGTTTCGGCTTTATTATGTAATATTTTGCAACCTACTTTTAAGTCAGTTGTTATTACATCGCCTCCAAATGGGATAACTGCTGTATAACGCAGAATACCTTCGTAATAAACTGCCAAGTCAGTTGTTCCTCCTCCAATATCAACTAAAGCTACTCCTGCTTCTTTTTCTTCGCTAGTAAGTACTGCTCTACTCGATGCTAATGGCTCTAAGAAAAGTTTTTTTGCATTCAAGTTTAGTCTTTCAACGCAAAGTCTAATATGCTTAGAAGATATCACTTTCCCAATAATAATATTAAAATTACCCGAAAGTCTTTTCCCAAACATGCCAATAGGCGTATGAATTCCGCTGTTAGCATCTACTATAAATTCTTGAGGAATAACGTGTAGGATTTCGTCGCCAGGGTCTAATGCACTCTGGTTTATTTCAAAAATCATTTTATCAACATCATCTTTAGTTATTTCAAATTCTTTAGATTCGATCATAACCGAGTGATTTGTTTGCCGAGTATGCATATAAACACCAGCAATGCCAATATATACCTCTTTAAATTTAATATCCGTTTTTTCCTGAACAGAGTCAATTGCTTTTTTAACTGCTTGAGAAACCTGATCAACATTTAACGGAACACCTCTTTTTACGCTCCCTTTTGGGGTAGGAACGCTTCCCATGCCGAGTATTCGGACTTTTCCTTTTTCTGTAACTTCGCCAGCAATTGCAACAATTTTAGTTGTTCCAATGTCTATGGCTGTAATAATTTTCATCATAACTGTGTCTCTGATTTAAGGGGTTTTTAATTATTTTTAGTGCAAATTATCTGATTATTATACTTCAAGCTTATTTGGCTATATTGTCGCCATCCTTCTTTATTAAGATTATTGATATAAAAATGTTTTAAATATCCCATTTTTTTCTCAAAATTACTTTCATCTCCCAATAAAACAATGTGTCTTCCTACACGTGGAACTAGCTCATATTCCTTATTTTTATTAATGTAAACCTGCGTTATTTGTGATTTTAAAAACTTATCGTTTTCAATTATTTTTGCTAATTTATATATATTTTTAATCGTACTAGTAACTAAACTGTCATTAGCAATATCTATTGTTTCATTATTATATTTTGCTGTAAAATTACCATTTGCAACTAAAACTCTAACAGTATTTACAAGCGATAAAGGAAATATTGCCCCTTCATTACTTATATAAAAGCTATTATTTTTTTTATCAATTATTCTAACAATTGGCTTTCTTACTTCTATATCAATTTCTAAAACTCCTCTATATTTTTTATAAACATCTGCATTTTTAATTGATGGGTGACTCTCTATTTCAAATTCAAGCATTGCTAAATCAAGCTTATTACCTGTTATGCTTGTAAAATTTGGATATTTACTATAAACCATATCCTGAATTTCGTTTTCGCTTATCAATTTTACACCTGTTTCTTTAACATAATTTACTTTAATAGATTTATTAAGTTTATTATTATGAAAAAAGACAAATAGTACTACTGCTACTGTAAAAACAGCAGTTACTACTAATAATAATATTTTATTGTGCCTTGTCATTTTTTAAATAAAAATTATTTTTTTCAAAATTAAAGTAAACTTTACAATTTACAAAATAATATTCAAGCTTTTTAACTTATTTTCAGCAAATTAGCTTGTTTAAACTCAATCTAAATATCAAATAGAGTTATATAACTTTTTTACTGTCTATTACTTATCATTTTTTTTATTAATTCCACTTTTGTTCCAACATCTCCTGCTCCAATTGTAAGCAAAACGTCAAACTCCTTATTCTTCAATACATTTAGCATTTCATCCTTATTACAAATTGTTTTATTTTGGATTGAAACTTTATCAAAAATCATGTTTGAACTAACTCCTTGAATTGGTTCTTCTCTTGCAGGATAAATATCTAACAAAATTAACTGGTTCAATAAGTTTAAACTTTCTGCAAATTCATCGGCAAAATCCCTTGTCCGAGTAAATAAATGAGGTTGAAAAACTCCTAAAATATTTTTGTCTGGATAAATTTCTGCTACCGAATTAATAAAAGCTTTTAATTCTTCGGGATGATGTGCATAATCATCGATAAAAACGAGCTTTTCTGTATTAATTACATAGTCGAACCTTCGTTTTACTCCTGTCCAAGTTTTTAGTGCATTAATAATTGTAACATCATCAATACCATGTATAACAGCAACAGCAGCTGCGGCTATAGCATTTTCAATATTTAATGTACCGGGTATTTTTAATTCTATATTAGAAATAATTTTATTGGGACAAACTAAATCGAACGTACTAGAAGTACGGGAATTTTTTACATTTGTTGCATAAAAATCAGACTTTTCTTCCAAAGAATATGTAAAAACATTCTTTGGGTAAAATTTATCTTCTAATTGAATTCCTTGTTTAATTAATAAAGTTCCGTTCTTATTTATTTGCCCTGCAAAAGTTCCAAAAGTATTGTACAAATCCTCAATTCCTGAATAAATATCCAAATGATCCTCGTCAATTGAAGTTATAACAGCAGTTTCGGGGAAAAGATGTAAAAATGAGCGATCAAATTCATCGGCTTCGGTAACTAAAAACTCAGCCTCTGAACTATTATTTGCTAATAATAAATTTGAATTAAAATTTTTAGATATTCCTCCTAAAATAGCGTTAGTACTTTTGCTTGAGACATTAAATATATGTGCCAATATAGTTGAAACAGAAGTTTTACCATGAGTTCCTGATACTGCAAGTGTTTTATGATTTTCTGATATCAGTCCTAATATTTGGGAACGCTTTTTTATTTCAATATTATTATTAGTGAAATATTGAAGTTCGGTATTCTTAAAATTAATTGCAGGTGTGTATATCACTAACAATTCTTCTTTCAAACATGTTTTAAAAGCATTGGGAATTAAACTTACATCATCGGTAAAATGAATAGAACAACCTATTTCCTCCAAAGAATTAGTGATTACCGAAGGAGTTTTGTCGTATCCTGCAACAATATTACCTGAAGCAATAAAATATTTTGCTAAGGCACTCATTCCTATCCCACCAATTCCAATGAGATAAACAAATTTCTTATGTCTATTTTTCTGTTTCAAAGTATTTACTGTTCAATGTTTAAGACTAGGTCAATGTCAGATAAAAGTCTTGCTATTTCGGCATTATTCTTCTGTTTTCTTAATAATTCGGCATGTAGTAAATTTAATTTTTCGGCAGTAATTTTAAGACTTTGAATTCTTCCTATAACTGCTTGTTTTTTCTTATATGCATCGTCTCTAAGTTGTAATTTATATAAACCAAGAAGAACATCAGAGTCACTATACGGCTCATTAACAAGTAATTCTACTTTTTGAATATCAAAAGCTGAATTAGGAACTTTTTTTAGTCCTTTGTCATAAGCTAAAAATAAATGATTTAATATTTCAGATTGTTTATCAATGTCTTCAATAAAAATTTTCAAGAATATTTGATTTACGGCAAGAATTATATCTTTACGCTCAAATTTGTTTGAGTTTGCTGCTTTATATATTTGATCTATTAATATTTTGTCATCCTCTGAAACATTCAAACTTGAAGCTAAGGAGCAAAATCTATCAATATTATAAACAATTCCTGATTTTTCAAGACCAATAGTAAGGTCTGAAAGTAATTCGTAGGACTGATAAACAGCTGATGTTTTTTGAACAAAATCGGATATACTGTCTAATTGCAAATTGTTAAAATTAATGTTACTATATAAATTAACAATAGAAGTATCTGATTTTGTTAAGATTTCGAGATACTCTCTTTTATAATCAAAATAATAATTCATTTCGTTTAATGTAGCATATAGCTCATTAACTTGCTGCATGAGTACACGCCCTCGTTGGGCAGCATCTCTTTGACTAGACTGAAAAGTAGTGTCGTTAGTACATGAACTAATAAATGCAAAAAATGCAACGGACACGAAAACTAAATATTTTTTCATTTTATTCATAGCTTAATCATTTTTATTAACTATAAGTTTTAATACTTCATCAGCAATTATGTTTGCTGAATTTAAAAAAGCAAATTTTGAAATATTTTCAGACAAATCTTTTATTAAAGATTCATTATTAACTAATTTTAATGTTTCACCAATAAGTTGGTCGTTTGTATTTGAGTCTTTAACTAAAATAGCTGCATTATTCTCAAGTAAAGCTTTAGCATTTTTTGTTTGATGGTCTTCGGCAACATTTGGCGAAGGCACTAAAATAACGGCTTTCTTTAAAATACATAATTCCGAAATAGTTCCTGCTCCTGCTCTAGAAATTACAACATCGGCAGCTTTATAAGCTAAATCCATGCGAGTAATAAAGTCGGTTACTAAAATATTTTCAGAATTGTACTTTGCTGCTGCCTCTTTTGATTCTTCAAAATAATACTTACCTGTTTGCCAAATAATTTGAACATCGGAGTCTATAATCTCATTCAATTTTACGGCTATTCCATTATTTAAACTCCTAGCACCACCGCTACCTCCAAGGCTTAATATAACTTTCTTATTAGGATTTAATCCAAAAAACTCTATTGCTTCTGTTTTAGTACTGCTTGTTGAAATCAATTTTTCTCGAACAGGATTTCCTGTTTTTATAATTTTTTCTGAAGGAAAGAATTTTTCTAATCCATCATAAGCAACGCAAATTGTTTGTACCTTATTTGCCAGTAATCTATTTGTTATACCAGGAAAAGAATTTTGCTCTTGTAAAAGTGCAGGTATTCCTTTTTTTGTTGCAACTTGCAAAAGTGGTCCACTTGCGTAACCACCAACTCCAACGGCGACATCTGGTTTAAATTTTCTAATTATTTTTCTTGATTTCAGCAAAGAACTTGCTAGTTTTACAAAAAATGTAAATGTTTTAATAGAAAGTTTACGCTGAAAGCCTGAAATATTGAGTAATTCAATAGCAAAACCTGCTTCTGGTACTTTTTTTTCTTCAATACGACCTTTTGCTCCAACAAAAAGAATGTTAGCATCTTTATGTTTAGCTTTAATAGCTTGTGCAATAGCAATTGCGGGGAATAGGTGTCCACCCGTTCCTCCTCCACTAATGATTATATTTGGTTTATTGTTTTTCAAAATCTTCTTCAATTACGTTTAATGATGTAATTCTACTAACATTTAATATTATTCCTACAGCAAAGCTGTTAATAAATAACGAGGTGAGCCCCGAACTAACAAAAGGTAATGTTTGCCCTGTTACGGGAAGTAAATTTACTGCTACTCCCATGTGAACAAACGACTGAAATACAATGCTAAGAGTAAGTCCTATTGTTAAAAATATTGCATAAGGCTTTTTCGATTGACTAGCAATTGCAAGACCACGATGAAAAAATATAACAAAAAACAATAGTATTATACTACTTAACCACAAACCATATTCCTCAACTGTATAAGCAAATACAAAATCGTTATGAGACTGTGAAAATACATATTTCATAACTCCATTACCAGGACCTTCACCCCAAAAGCCACCTTTAACAATAGCTGCCTTAGCAATTGAAACTTGAATACCTGATGTATCCATTAATCTTGACAAGCCTGTTAATAATCTATTAGGAAAATCAAAAGCATAAGCAACAAATGAATATATTGCAACAAGACCTACAACCAATAATATAAAAGACATTAAATATTTAACAGCAATTTTTCCAATAAACAGTAACAATATAATAATAGCAAGTAAAATTGCAGCAGTTGATATATCAGCAGGGAAAATAAGTATTACAGACAATACTGTTGCTACAGAAATTTTAATCATTGCTTTCTTAAAATCAATTCTATTTAGGTATAATAAGGTTAATATGCGAGCAACAAACATTATTAGTGCGACTCTAGCTAAGTCGGATGTTTGTATTTCAATTAGTCCAAAAATATTTAACCAACGCTTTGCACCGTTATGTTCTGTTCCCCAAATTAATGTAAGAACTAATAAAAATATTGCAATACTTGCAAAATGCTTAGAAAATTTAAAGTAAAATTTAAAAGGTATTATATGTGCTATATATATAATTACCATTGAACCAATAAGACCCAATACTTGTTTCCACAAAAACCCTGATGTATCGCCTTCAAAAAATCGATATGCTTCGTAGCCCGACGCACTATATACGACTGGAATAGAAAACAACATAAGAAGTAACACTATAGACCATAGTGTTTTATCTCCTTTCAATTCTATTTTTTCAAAGTGTAACATAAATTTTATAATTCTCTAACAGCTTGTTTAAATTTTCTACCTCTATCTTCGTAATTATCAAACAAATCAAAGCTTGAACATGCAGGGGAGAGCAGTACTAGTTCACCTTCATCTGCTAATGAAAAAGCTTTTACTACAGCCTCATCCATAGATTTTGTGTCGTAAAGTTCAGTTATACCAAAAAAGGCATCAAAAATCTTAGAGTTATCGTTTCCTAATGCAACAATTGCTTTAACTTTCTGCTTAACAAGCTCTTTTAGTGAACTATAGTCGTTACCTTTATCAATACCACCAAGAATTAATACTATATCTTCCTCGTAGGTTTGCAGTGCGTACCAAACAGCGTTTACGTTAGTTGCTTTTGAGTCATTTATAAAACGTACTCCTCGTACTTTAATAAATTTTTCAAGTCTATGCTCAACTCCTTCAAAATTTGAAAAACTAGATTTAAGTTCTTCGTTGCGAATTTCGCTTAATTTGGAGGTAATTCCTGCCGCCATAGAATTATAGCGATTGTGAATTCCATCCAAAGATAATTTATCAGCTCCCATGCTAAATATATTTTTATCAATTATTATTTTTAATTCATTATCAATAGTATATGCTCCTTTTGTTACTTCACCTTTGATTGTAAAAGGGTACATATCTGCATTGATTTTTCTTTTTTCAACCTCTCGTTGAATTATTTCATCATCGGCACAATAAATAAATTTATCAGCCTTAGTCATATTATTAACTATTCTAAATTTTGAATCTATATAATCCTGAAAATCATAATCATAGCGGTCTAAATGGTCTGGTGTTATATTAAGTAGAATTGCTATATCTGCTTTAAATTCAAACATTCCATCTAGCTGAAAACTACTTAATTCGATAACAAAAAAATCGTAATTAAAATTTGCGACTTGCTCTGCCAAAGACTGTCCAACATTACCAGCTATTCCTACATTTAATCCTGCATTTTTAAGTATAAAATAGATTAACTCAGTTGTGGTGGTTTTGCCATTGCTTCCTGTAATACAAATAAATTTTGCATTAGTAAAGCGAGCTGCAAATTCAATTTCGGAAATAACTTTAATGCCTTTATCCAATGCTTCCTTTACAACAGGAGCTTTTTCGGGTATCCCAGGGCTTTTAATTATTTCGTCGGCATTTAGTATAAATTCAGAACTATGTTTATTTTCTTCAAAATGAATATTATTATCAGAAAGTATTTTTTTATATTTTGGAGAAATAGCTGAAAAATCGGACACAAATACATCATAGCCTTGTTTTTGGGCTAATAATGCTGCTCCAGTTCCGCTTTCGCCAGCTCCTAATATTACTTTTCTGTTTTTCATTATTAGTTATCTTATTTTTAATGTTAAAATTGTTATTAATGCTAGTAAAATTCCTACAATCCAGAATCGTGTTACAATTTTTGATTCAGGAAAACCTTTGAGTTGAAAATGATGATGCAAAGGTGCCATCTTGAAAATTCGTTTTCCTACACCAAATCGTTTTTTTGTATATTTAAAATATCCTACCTGCAAGATTACTGAGAAATTTTCCACAACAAATACTCCTGCTAATACAGGTAATAAAAGTTCTTTACGAATAAGAATTGCAAATACTGCTATAATTCCTCCTAGAGTTAAACTGCCTGTATCGCCCATAAATACTTGAGCAGGAAATGAGTTATACCAAAGAAAGCCGATTGTTGCTCCAATAAATGCACTTGCAAAAATTACAAGTTCACCAATTTGTGGGATATACATTATATTCAAATAATCGGCAAAAATTAGGTTACCCGAAACGTAGGCAAATATCCCAAGTGTTGTTCCCATAATAGCAGAAGTACCAGCGGCTAAACCATCAAGACCATCGGTCATGTTTGCACCATTTGAGACGGCTGTTATCATAAAAATAACTAACAAAATAAAAATCATCCAAGCGGCTTTTTGCTTGTATTCGCCTGCAAAATTGACTAACCATGAATAATCAAATTCATTATCTTTAAAAAATGGTATTGTTGTTTTTAATGATTTATCAACAGTTATTGGTATTTCTTGTTGAACAAGTATTTCGGTATTATTTAAAACATTAGCCTGCGGATTTTCTCTAATTTGGATATCGTTACTTAAATAAAAAGTTAAACCAACGATAAGCCCTAGTCCTACCTGACCGTATATTTTATATCTGCCAGACAATCCACCTTTATCATTTTTAAATGTTTTAATATAATCGTCGATAAATCCAATAATGCCAAGCCAAACAGTGGTAACTAACATTAATATAATATACACATTACTTAAATCGGCAAATAAAACAACAGGTATAATAATAGCTGCTATAATAATAAGCCCACCCATTGTTGGAGTTCCTTTCTTTTGGTATTGTCCCTCGAGACCTAAATCGCGAACAACCTCTCCTATTTGTTTTTTTTGTAGAATATTAATTAATTTTTTACCCCAAATTAATGACACCAACAACGATGTTATTGCAGCCAAAGCGGCTCTAAACGAGATGTATTTAAACAATCCCGCTCCCATAAAATCTATTTTATCTAAATATTCAAAAAGAAAATAAAACATTGTTGTTTTTTTTAATTCAATAATTCACTAATAATTTCTTTGTCATCAAAATGAGTTTTCACTCCATCTATTTCTTGATAGCTTTCGTGTCCTTTTCCTGCTATTAATATTATATCGTTTTTCTTAGCTAGCATAACAGATGTTTTAATTGCTTGTTCTCTGTCTGTTATTCTTAACATTATATTTTTTTGTTCTTCATTTAGCCCTTGTTCCATATCGTCTAAAATATGCTCTGGATTTTCTGACCTTGGATTATCCGAAGTAAGAATTACTCTATTGCTGTATTTAGCAGACATTTGAGCCATAATTGGTCTTTTAGTTTTATCTCTATCGCCACCAGCACCAACAACTGTAATAATTTCTTGTTCGTTTGTTATTATCTTATTTATTGTTTTTAAAACATTTTCTAAAGCATCGGGAGTGTGAGCATAATCAACAATAGCCGTAATTCCCTTTCCTGTAACAATATCAAATCGTCCTTTTACTGATTTAAGTGTGCTTAATTTTGTTAGAATTTCTTCTTTTTCAATATTTAAAATACTAGCTACAGCGTAAACACTTAAAACATTATACACATTGAATAAACCTGGCAGTAAAGTCCACATTTCAACACCATTAATACTTACTAAGCTGCCATTAATTATGGTTTCAACAATTTTTGCTTTATAGTCGGCAACACTCTGTAAAGAGTATGTAAGTTTCTCGGCTTTTGTATTTTGCAACATTACCATACCATTTTTATCGTCGATATTTGTTAATGCAAAAGCATTTTTAGCTAACATATCAAAAAACTGTTTTTTTACTTTTAGATATTCAGCAAAAGTATTATGATAGTCAAGGTGATCGTGAGTAATATTTGTAAAAACGCCTCCTGCAAAGTTAAGTCCGCTAACTCTATTTTGAGCTAAAGCGTGAGAGCTAACTTCAATAAAACAGTATTGGCATTTTTGCTCTACCATTTCGGCTAACAACTTATTTAATGATATAGAATCTGGTGTTGTGTGCGTTGCAACAATTTCTCTATCATTAATAAAATTTGCTACTGTTGATAACAGTCCTGTATTTTCACCTAGTTTTATAAACAATTCGTATAAAAGAGTTGCTACTGTGGTTTTTCCATTTGTACCAGTAACACCAACGAGCTTCAGCTTTGACGATGGGTTTCCGTAAAACTCAGAAGCAATTATTCCCATAGCCTCGGCTGAATTATTTACTTTAATAAGTACTGTGTCCTTGTATGTTTGATTTTGAGTTTCCTCACAAACCACAGCAACTGCTCCATTTTTAATAGCAGTATCTATATATTTATGCCCGTCGGTTTTTGTTCCTTTGACTGCAAAAAACATATAACCAGGTTTAGCTGCACGTGAGTCAAAACAGAGACCTTCTATTTTGAGATCCGTGTTTCCTATAACAACTGGATTTGTTAAGTTTTTAATTATATGTTCTAATACTACAGACATTATTTATACTAATTTTAATTTTATTTTATCACCATCTTTAAATTTTGTTCCTGGTTTTAATGATTGAGAACTAACAAAACCACGTCCTTCAATTTCAACCTTTAGTCCCATTGATTCTAATAAATATATAGCATCGTTTACTGCCATATATGTAACTGTTGGGACTATATTTTTATGTAAATTCAAGTTTTTATATTCTACAGAATTTTTATGCGTACATGTAAATACCCAAGGACTATTTTTGTTACTTTTATTTTCAGTTTGAACTAAAATTGAAGAAAATACGTAACTCAAATCTTTTTGATACCCATTTTTTGATACAGGGATATCTACATAATGTAAATTTCCTAAATCTTTATTTTTAGGAGGATTCAACTCATAATCTTGAGAGAATATTTTATCAGAAATCTTTTTAAAAACAGGAGCTGCTACATTACTTCCAAATTTATTTTTTCCTGGAGGTCTGTTAATTACTACTATAATTGAGTACTTAGGTTTACTTGCAGGAAAATAACCAACAAAAGATGTTCTGTTAATATCTAAAAACTTTTTTTGTTCGTGATCCCAATATTTTGCAGTACCTGTTTTTCCTGCAATACTATATCCGTTTGTTTTTATAGTAGCAGCAGTTCCGCCTTTTTTAAGAACAGCCTCAAGAACAAATTTCACTTTTTTTAGATTTTGTTGAGAACATATTGTTTTTACCTCCTTGTTGTCAAAGACTTTAACTGTTTCACCATGTCTTTTTAAAGCTTTTACAATAGATGGTTTTATTAATTTACCATCGTTTGCAATTGCATTATAAAAAGTTAAAATTTGAATAGGAGTTAACTTAACTTCATAACCATGCGACATCATCATTGGAGTTACTTTTGACCAATTACTTGTTTTATCTTTTATCATAGGATAGGTTTCTCCATCAATATCAATATCCGAATAATCTGATAATCCAAAACTTATTAATCTATTAAGTAATAAGTGTACTCTGTTCTTCATAAAATAATTTTCGTACACAATTTTTGCCATTCCTACATTGGACGATTTTGCAAACACTTTCCAAACAGGAATTTTACCATAAGCACCTTCATCTAAAATTTCTTTATCGTAATATTTTACATACCCATGTTCAGTGTCAATTGTATCGTTTAAATCAACAAAGCCATCTTCAAGTGCAGCTAATAATATAGGAAGTTTAAATGTAGATCCTGGCGCTAACGATTCTACAACAGCATAGTTTTGATCTTCAAAAGCAGTACTATCCTCTTGCATTGTTAAATTTGCAATAGCTTTTATATTTCCTGTTTTAACCTCCATTACTACAACAGAACCATGATTAGCTTTATGTTTAAGTATTTGTTTTTTTAATACTTCATTTACATAATCTTGCAAATCGATGTCAATAGATGTAACAAGGCTAAGCCCTTCCTCTGTTTTAACAATTTCGCCACCAGAGACATTTATCCAAACGCCTTTCGATATTTTTCTTTTTAATGCTTTTCCTAAAGTTCCCGAAAGTTCGCTATTATATGTAAATTCTAGTTCTGTAGTTCCAAAAGCAGGAGTAGTCTCAGTTTCAGGCTTCACCAAGCCTAATGTTCTACGCATTAGATTACCTAAAGGTCTAATTCTTGTACCTTCTTTTATTTTAATAAATCCGCCACCATTTGGTCCATATTTAAAAATTGGGAAATTGATCAGAGCCTCAACTTCTCTGTAATCACAGTTTACTGCAATAGGTAAATATCTATTTGAGTTTGTTCTTGCCTCTAAAATATAATCGTAATATTCTTGTTTTGTTTTATCTTTAAAAAGTAGGGCTAAATGACTCGAGAGAGAATCAACACCTTCATCAAATCTTTTGTCAGTAAGACCTCCAGCCCGAGTGTCCATAAATATTTTATAATAATATACTGTAGTGGATAATACATTTCCTTTTTCATCAAATATATCGCCACGTTCAGGGTTACCTTCTTTTAAATTTATAGAGTATTCTTTTGCAACCTTTTCCCACCTTTCTTTTTGAAAAAACATAACTTGTATCAAACGAAACAGTATTGTAGCTGCCACAAGCAGTACAATAATATATAAGACACTTGACCTTAGCAAAATGTCTTCTCTGTTTTTTATGTTTTTTTCTGTACTCATTAATTTTTACATTTTTTCTATTATTATTCTTTTATGAGGACTTTTTGGCAATTTTAATCCTCTAGAAATAATAAAACTATCTTTTAATAATTTTGATTCTCTACCAAAATTCACTAATTCTTCTTCAATTTCTGTATTATCAAATTTAATATTTCGTAATTCATTAATTATATCTTCTTTTTCGTGTATTATTTTTTCTACTTGGTATCTGTTTGAAACTATTATTACAGATAACACTACTAAAAATACTATAAATTTAATATGCCTAAAATCAATTATTGGACTAATCCAATGACCCGCCAAAATGTCTTTTAATATGTTATTTTTCATTTCCATATCAAACTTTTTCAGCAATTCTTAGTTTAGCACTTCTCGATCTAGTATTTTTTTCTATTTCCTCTTTAGAAGGAATTATAACTTTTCTATTTATAGGTTTAAAAATTCTTTCTTGGTTACCAAAAACATCAGCTTCTCTTTTACCTTCAAAATTTCCATTTTTAATATAATTTTTTACTAACCTATCCTCCAAAGAATGATAAGTAAGAACCGATAACCTCCCTCCTATTTTAATTACATCTCCTGTTTGAACTAACAAACTTTCCAGAGCTTCCATTTCTCCATTTGTTTGAATTCTTAATGCTTGGTATAATTTTGCCAAATATTTATATTCTTTAAACTTAGGTGCATTTTTAGATGCTATTTCGTTAAATTGCTCTACAGTTTCTATTTTTTCGTCTTCTCTACTTTTTATAATATTTTTTACTAAATGGTACGGGTTACCAATTTCACCATAGTTTTTAAATATCTTATATAAATCTTCTTCAGTATATTCATTAATAATATTAATTGCTGAAAAGTTCGATTTATTATTCATTCTCATATCAAGTTTTCCTTCTAACATAAAAGAGAAACCTCTAGTACCAACATCAAATTGGTGAGACGAAACTCCTAAATCAGCCAAAACACCATCAACTTTTGGGTAGTTATAATATTTTAAAAAATTCTTTATATATTTAAAATTACTTCTTACAAACTTTAACTTACCTGAACCAAATTCTTCAATTAAATTTTCTGCATTTACTATTGCATCTTCATCTTGGTCAAAAGCAATTAACAAACCAGTATCTAATTTTTCAAGAATAAGTCTGGAATGCCCTCCGCCACCAAAAGTAACATCAACATACACTCCATCGGGCTTAATATTTAAGCCTTCAACAGTTTCGTTTACCAAAACGGGTATGTGATATTTTTCAGACATAAACCAGTTATTTTTATTCGTCTATATTTGTTGTAGGCAAATTGCCTCCCATTATTTTCTCGGCAAGTGCAGCAAAATCATCTGCATCTTCTTCTATATTTTCATAAGCTTGCTTAGACCAAATTTCGATCTTCTTATCTTGTCCTGACAAAACAACGCTATCTGAAATTTGACCAAACTCCAACAGTCGCGAAGGAATAAGTAGTCTATTGTTAGAGTCTAAATTTACTTCGGCAGTTCCTCTATAAAATTCTCGTAAAAACCTAGCATGCTCCCTATTGTATGGATTTAACCCAGCTCTAATTATGCTGTTTTGCCTTTCCCATTCTTCTGAAGTATATAAAATGAGGCATTTTTCAAAAACATCTTTTTTTACTACAAATGTTAATGGCTGATTTTCGGGCAATTGTTTTTTAAACGCGGAGGGTAGAATAAATCTCCCTTTCACGTCAACTTTACCTGTATAATCGCCAACAAAACTTGCCATTAGATGTCATTTTTTTTATCAATGACAAATATATGACATTTTTTACCACTTCAACCCACTTTCTCCCACTTTTTCCCACCTTTTTGACGAAAAAGTTTTCAACAGTTATCAAACATGCTCTATTTACTGATAAACCTCAAAAGAAGGAATTCAGTTTTGTTGACGAAAATTAATTTATATTTTTTATGGGAGGGAATAAAAAGAAAAAAACTTATTTTTTAAGCTCAAGTATATATTTTATACTACCTGAATTTTCAATACACTCATATTCAATAATATTTTCAAAATCGGTAAAATATTTTTCAGGAATTCTTTCTCCTAAACTACGGTTACAGTAAAATAATATTTGTTCTTTTATAGATTTTTGCTGAAAGCCTAAAGATAAAAAAGATTTACCTAAACCCCAATCAACATCGACATAAGTCATTATATTATCAGGTTTATAATCTCGAATATATGATTTTAGAAGTTTACTTAAGCCACCAACTACAGTTGTAAAATTTTTATTACAAAAGCGTAGCATTTCAGCTGATTTACCACTTACAAACTTACGTTGTCCTGCAAAACTAGCAACAGAAACAAGCTCGTCTTTATAAAAAAGTCCTATTTTATGTTTTGATGCTGTTGAGCCATAAATATGATTTTCGTCGAGAAATTTATTGGCATCAATTTTATTTATTTTACGAATTTCGCAATTTCGGGCAAAGATTCTTCTATTAATCCCAAGTATTGCACTTATTTTGCTTTTAATAATATTAGGTTTGCGAATCCACCAATCTTCAAAAACTACAAATGTATTTTCACTTTTATTGTATGTTTTATAGTTTTTAAAAGCTAAAAAAGCTACTTCTGTATTTTTGTATTCTTGAATATTATTAGTTACAAGAAATTGTTGTAGCCAAGTATGAAAATCTTCCTTTTGCATAAAAAATATAAGTTTTATCTTTATTTTAATTAAATTCCATGAAACTAGGTTAGAAACAGCCTATATAAAAACAAATATTTACACATAATTTTAATTTACAAATATGACAAAATTTTATTTAACTTTATTATTAATTGCTTTAGGTTTTTTAAATTTGAAAGCTCAAAAAGACACAATTCAGCAAAAAGACATTTTTGAAATGACTTTAGAAGAATTAATGGAGGTTGAAGTTAAAACAGCTTCAAATATTTCGGAGTCATTTTTAGAAGCACCTGCAACGATTTATATTGTTTTAAAAGAACAAATAATAAATAGAGGCTATACTAATTTAATTGAACTTTTAGATGATATTCCAGAGATTGAGATTCAGCATAAAAGCTCATCTGAAGAAAACTATAACCATATTGGTATTAGAGGAGTGTCAGGAAATGAGAAATTTTTGATACTAATGAATGGTATAAAAACACCTCGAAATAAAGGTACAAATAAGGTACAAATATAATCATAATAAACGATAAACATTACAAAATAAACATTAAGTTTGTTGTATAAAAAAAGCCCTGTAAATAGGGCTATTTATAAGTTTAGTATGTGTTTTGTACTATGTTATTTTGTAGTGGTTACTTTCCGATGCAGAATGACCCAAAAATATTCCCAAGTACTTCGTCGGGAGTGAATTTTCCGGTTATATCGCCAATGTATTGTAGGATTTCACGAATATCTTGTGCTAAAAAATCACCAGAAATATTTTGGTCTAAGCCACTTGCGACTCTTTCGGTTGAAATTAAAGCATTTTTCAACGCTTCAAAATGTCTAGTATTGGTAATAATTATATCATTTTCTTTTACCGAGCTATAATTTACAGCTTTGGCAAGTGCGTTATTCAAATCCTCGATATTATTTTTATATTTTGCCGAAATTTCAACTACCGGAAGTGTGCAATTTTTAGTAATTTGCGATGTTGTATTTTTTTCGTCACTTTTATTTATTACAACAATAATTTTTTTGTCTTCGGCTCTATCTTTTATATTTTGTATTTTTTCATTAGCTTTTTTATCATTTGCATCAATTAAAGCTAAAATAATTTCGGCATTATCAATTTTTTGCATTGTTCGCTCAATTCCTAAGCTTTCAACCGTATCCTCCGTTTGGCGGATTCCTGCAGTATCAATAAATCTAAATAAAATCCCTTTTACCGAAATAACATCTTCAATTGCATCGCGTGTTGTGCCTGCAATATCCGAAACTATTGCTTTGTCTTCGTTTAATAATACATTTAGTAAAGTCGATTTACCAACATTTGGTTCGCCAACTATTGCAACCGGAATTCCATTTTTTATTACATTTCCTAATTCAAAAGAATCCATTAAATTCTTTATGTGAGTTTTAATTTCATCAATTAAATCTTTTAATTCTTTTCTATCGGCAAATTCAACGTCTTCTTCGCTAAAATCGAGTTCTAATTCTACTAAAGTTATAAAATGTTTTAGTCTGTTGCGAAGTTCGCCTAAATCGTTTGAAAAACCTCCACGCATTTGCTGCATTGCAACACGATGCGATGCTGCTGAAGAGGACGATATTAAATCGGCAACTGCTTCGGCTTGCGATAAATCCATTTTGCCATTTAAGAAAGCACGCTGGGTAAATTCTCCAGGCTGTGCAAGTACTGCTCCGCTTTTCAATAATAAATTCAATATTTTTTGCTGAATAAAAAGTGAACCATGACATGAAATTTCAACAGAATTTTCGCCAGTGTAAGAGTTTGGGTTTCTGAAAACTGATACTAGAACTTCATCAATAATATTATTTTCGTCTTTAATTTCTCCAAAAGCAATTGAATAAGCTTTTTGTTGTGCAATTTTTTTTTTCGATTTAGAAAAGAAAACTTTATCGGTGATTTCAAAAGAATTTTCTCCCGAGAGTCTGACAATTGCAATAGCTCCTGAGCCTGGAGCAGTTGCAATTGCAT
>JAOZLS010000386.1 GCA_029934705.1 Bacteroidales bacterium
ACCGCAAATACAATTGGACACACAACAACAGCAAATAGTATTTCAATAGTTGGAGGAACTGTTAGAGGTATTTATTTTGAAAACACAAATGGTATGATTACTGCTACCAACAATCTTGTTGCAAATATTACTTCAAGCGGAAATACTGCATTGGTACAAGGCATAACTGCCGGAAATTCTGGTGGAACAATAAATATTACTTCAAACACAATCAGAGACCTTGCTTCAAGCGGAAGCACCGCATTAGTACACGGTATAATTGGTGAAAACTCAGGGGGAACAGTAAATGCTACTTCAAACATAATCAATGACCTTACTTCAAGCGGAAATACAGCATCGGTACAAGGTATAACTGCCGAAAATCCTGGAGGAACAATAAATGCTACTTCAAATACAATAAGAAACCTGACTTCTACTGGAAGTTCTGCAAACGTAAGAGGAGTTGTTCCTGCAAACACAGGTGGCACAATTGATTTTTCAACAAATATTATTAGTGATTTAAATGCCTCGGGAACATCTGACAGTTACGTAACTGGTATATATATTGACAACGGAGGAGACAAAACAATTTCCGGAAATAATATTTGCGACTTAACAACTGCAAGTCAAAAAACAAATATTGCTGACGGGATTCTTGCTTCGCAAGGTATTTTTGTTGCAGGAACATCAACAGCATCTGTTACTACAAATACAATATACAACATTACAGCAACAGGAACAGCAAACACAAACGTTGCAGCAATTTCAGAAAATGCAACAAATGCACGAATTGTTAAAAATAAAATTTACGATATTTCAAATACAAGCTCAGGAAACGGAACTGCAAGCGGAATTGTACTTTATAATCTTGCAGATGGTTATGTTGCAAATAATTATATTTCAATAGGAGAAGATGATGATACAGAATATAGTGGAATTTGGATACCTCAAACAGGTACTGGTTCTAAAAAAGTATATTTTAATTCAATTTATATAGGTGGGGTTGCAACTGGCGGAAATTCTTATGGATTTATAAGAGGAAATAATACTACATCTTTATATATAAGAAATAATATCTTCTCAAATTTTAGAACTGGTGGAGCAGGTAATTACAGTATTGCAAATCAAAATACTGGAAACTGGACAGCAGGAACATACATGAATGCAAATTGTTACTATGCTGATGAAGACGCTTCTAAAACAGGACTTTGGGGAGCAACTGACAATAATTTTGAAACTTGGCTCACAAACTCCGGAGAATCCGACGAATATTTAAGCACCGACACCGAACCATTTTTTACCGACGTTTCAAATTGCGATCTTCACATTTCTGACCTAAGCAACAGTTGTGGACTTAACAGTGTAGGCGAACCCTTTGCAAGTGTTACTGATGATTACGATGGCGATGCAAGAGCAACAAACCCAGATATTGGAGCCGATGAATTTACTCCTACAGGACGAAGTGGTAAATTTGTTTGGAGAGGACACACTGATACTGATTGGGATATAGGTGGAAACTGGCAATGTGAAATTACACCAACAGACAATCCTGGGGAATTAATTGTAATTACAGATGTAACTAACAACCCAGTTATTGCACGAGCTCTACCTGCTACAACAGTCGTTGCTGATGCTATGCAAATTAGAAATAATGGCATTTTAACAATAAATCCAGGGAATTCATTAACTCTATCTGGAGATTTTGAATTAAATGGAGACATTGTTATCGAAACACCATCATCAGAAGGCGGAGCAACAGGATCATTTATTGATAATGGTACAATTACAGGCTCAGGACAAATGATAGCAAAACGTTTCATCAATGGGAAACAATGGCACGAAGTTTCTGCTCCTATTATAAATTCAGATGTATCAAGTGCAGTATTTACAAGATCTCATCCTTCAGGATATTTCAATCCAAATTTTTATTATTATGACGAAAGTGTAGATTTAGACGCATGGTCTGGTGCTGTAAGTGCAACAACAAATCCTACAGGAACTGATGCTTTTGAGCCAGATTCGCTAATTTTAGGTTGGACTTATGCTCATAATCTTGTAGTAGGAGCAAATGTTGCTTTAATTGAAAATAAAGGTTATATGTTTTATACAGATGTGAATCAAACTATAGAATTCGTTGGAAATCCAACAACAGGAACTTTTGATGTTACAGACTTAGGTTATAACAATAACGATCCAAGAACTGGAACATTACCAGAACTATACGACGGCTGGCACTTAATTGGAAACCCATATCCATCAAGTATTGATTGGAATTTGATAGACGATAATCTAAATGCAAATACAGATAATGCAATTTATGTTTGGGATGATAGTCAATACGCTGGATATGTTGGTGGTGTTTCAGTTGGTAGCGGTAAATTAACAAATGAGATTCCACCAATGCAAGGATTTTTTGTACACGTTACTGCAAATACTACTGGAACAAATTTCAATATAAATAACACACACAGAACTCATAATGCACCGGAGTATTTAAAAGGTGGACAAAAAGAACCAACAGAAAATTTATTGAAACTTAAAACATCTGCAAACGGATACGATGATTATATTGCTATTTATTATAAACCAGATGCAACAACAGGATACGACGGCGATTATGATATGACAAGGCTTTTTACAAATTATCCAGAACCACCTCAATTATTTGCAATTTATGGTGAAGCCAACGATATGTATATGGCATTGTGTTTACCCGATGAATTAATGCAAGCACACACTATTCCGCTAGGACTTAAAGTTCAAGAAGGCTCTAATTATACTATTTCTGTAGATGAATTTAATGATTTTGACAATATTCATATCTATTTTACTGACACTTACGAAGATATTACATTAAATTTGCGTACTACAACTTCTTATAATTTTGATTTTGAAGGCGGAAGAGTTAATGATAGATTTTACCTAAATTTTGCCGAAAATAATGCACCAGTTGCAACAAACCAAATTGCAAATCAATCAACTTTGGAAGATGCCGAATTTAACTTTACGTTTGCTGAAAACACTTTTATCGACGAAGATCTTGGTGATGTTTTAAGATATGAGGTTATAAATGCACCTAATTGGTTGAGTTTTACTTCTGAAACGCGAACTTTTACTGGAATTCCATTAAATGAAAATGTTGGCGAAATTACTCTGCAAATAATAGCTTTTGATATGTTTAACGAAAGTGATACAGCGTATTTTTCTCTCGAGATAATTAATACAAACGATGCACCTTTTGTATCGGTAAATATTCCTGACATGGAAACAAATACAATGGAACTATATTCTTATACTGTTCCTGAGGATATATTTACCGACATTGATTTAGGCGACAATTTAACATATACAGCACAGCTACAAGGAGGTTATTTACTTCCAGAATGGCTAAATTTTAATCCTGAAACAAGAATATTTTCAGGTACACCAATAGCTAGTAATATTATTGAAGTTGAAGTTATTGCAACAGATATTGCAGGTGCAAATGTTTCAGATATATTTGTACTCACAATAAAAAACACTGTAGGCATTACGGATATTAATAATCTTGAAATAGAAATTTATCCAAACCCTGCAAGTGATTTTGTAAGTATAAACTTATCTAACATAAAAAATATGACAGGTTTAAATTTACAAATTACAAATACAATTGGTAAAGTTATATTAGAAAGAAATATTACTTCAAACAAAACAGAAATAAATATTACAAATTTTGCCGCTGGTACATATTATATTAGGATTCAAAATGAAAAAGAAATATTTATAGATAAATTCATCAAAAAATAAAAAACAGACAGATTTCCATTTATTCACAAGCTCCCTTATTTTTTAAGGGGGCTTGTGTTTATTCTTAGAAATACAAAAATTTATTATTGATATTATACCAATAATAAAGCAAAACACCCGATATAAATCATTTTTATTTTTCTGTGTTAAAAATCATTTCCGTAACAAAGGGTATGAAAAGAATTTTTGCCTTGAAAAAGAAAAATATATTCTAATTTATTTGTCGG
>JAOZLS010000008.1 GCA_029934705.1 Bacteroidales bacterium
ACTGTTCTTTTATTGCTTCTGTAAGTACAGCAGTATATTGTGCATAATTAACAGATTTAAAACCTTCATCGTCTGTATTAACTAATTCAGGAAATAGAAGTTCAAAATCTTGTGCTATAACTCCTGTTTGTTCTCTGTCGTTCATAAATAATTTGTTTTCAAACTCATCTTGTCTCCAAAAATAATTTACCCCTTCTACTTGTAAAACTCTTTCTAATGAACTTTGTAATGGAGTAATTTCTTTTTTGTATCTGCGGTCTGAAGGGCAGGTCGAAGGTGCTCCTGTTGTTGATAAAGAGGCATAATCTATCGCTTCCACAAATGTATTTCCTGAAACATGTAAATTTCCTGAAATATAGACATCGTTTAAACAACTATTTCCTGCGACTGCAAGATCATCTGTAACAGAAACATCACCATCAAAATAACCTGCGTAGTTTGTTGTTGCACCAGATGCTTTAGCATAAATACCGTAATTTATTGCATTAGTTGCACCCGTAGCTTCCGATTTTACTAAAATACCATAATTCGGATTCGACCTTCCAGTTCCACTACCCACATGTTCGTTAATAAAAAATCCTGCAATATTATTTGAGGCATTATTTCCATTTGCATCACTAATACGTCCTACTACTCCACACATTGCATTCACACCTGTATGATTTTGGTTATTGTCGTAGTAGCCAAGCATACCTTCACTATAAACATCATTGGTAATATTATTTTCTATTACACCAGTTGAACCAACCATAAAATCGCCAAGCGAATAAAATGCTTTTGAATACACCCCATAGTTGGCGTCAGGAGCATTTCCTGCCACAGAATAAATTCCGTAGTTATCGGCAACATCAAGAGTACTTGTTCCATCACCTGCAAGTGAACTTGTGTAAATACCATAGTTTTCGGCAGTTCTTCCTGCAGCGTTACCTGTTGTTGCACTATTTCCTGTGTTTTTATTCTCAAAATATCCACCAGCTGTAAGCCGAGTGCACACAGTTGATGACGGACCTGCATCAATAGTTCCAACAACTCCCATAAAACCATCAATTTCAAAAGTTCCTAAACCATTTCGGGTGAAATATCCTAAATATCCATTAGCATAACCATCCAAATCCCCTTCAACACCAATAATAGTATTTTGGTTGGTAAAATGATTTAATACTGCATTTGCATATATCCCGTGAATATCGTTAGTAGATGAATTACTTAAAGTATTTACATACAAACCATTATTACCAGTTGCAGCATTAATGTATGTTTGATTTGAGCCTGGGGTTGTTGTGTTTATTCCTACTTCACCTGTTCCTAATATTGTCATTCTTTCAGTAGCGTTTGTAGAAAAGTACATACTTCCTGTTCCCCAATTGTACATACTGAGCATTCCGTTATCTCCTGGTTGTCTCCATACTCTACCACTTTCACTACCATCTATTTCTGAAAAGAAACTAACATAAGTATTTTTATCTGCTGTTGTTGCATCAATAGCACCAATTTGAACAATATTACCAGAGGTTTGTATATTTCCTCCTCCTGTAATTTTCATTATTTCTTTTTCTGTTGTTGCTCCTGTTTTTTGATGAAAATTATAAGAAGTTACAGGATTATCATACATATTCCAAAAATCAACTTCTGCTTGTCCGTTAGATGAATTCCAACTAATTGCTAATCCGCTTGTAGTATGTGATGGTATTGTTTGAGTATTTAAAGTTGTGTAAAGATATCCGTTATTGTTAAAATTTCCATTATTATATAACATGAAATTTGCATCAGGAGCTGCATTAATAGCCACATTAGAACCATTATCTCTAATAAGTCCTATTCCTAGAGTTGTTCCATCAGGTGTCCAGCGTGCTACATAATTTGCAGTTCCATTTCCACTGATAGTTCCTGAACTACCAAGTGTTGTCCAAACAGGACTTCCGCTTGTTCCGCTGTTATAATAGAATCCTGGAGTTACATCGCTCACAGAGGCTATATTATAAACAAGTAAGCTTGTCGTAGGCGAACTTATTGTTGTAGCATCTGTTGTTCCTGTTAATGTAACTCTTGGTATTAACAGACCTTTGTCGCTAGCTGTAATGTCAAGCATTGAGCTTGCATCGGGTGTGCCAGAGCTTCCACTTATAAGCACTTGTGCGTTTGATAATTGTGGTAATATTCCAAATAAGAATATTAAAATAGTAATTTGTTGGGTAAATTTAGTCATAATTATTTGTTTTAGTAAAAAATATTATAATTATTAAAAGTTGTATAATGTTCATGTTTTAATTAATGCCTGAATGGATTTTTTTTTACGGATTTTAACTTTATTTTCAATTATGGGTTGTTTCCGTTCAGAGACTAAATTATTTATAAATTAAAGAATTTTTTAGCTGAAAGAAAAAAAAATGTCCCAGCCTACCAAGCCGGGACATAACCCAACAACCATATTATTATTAATTCTAGTCAAACATACTAAGATAATAGGTTAATTGTAATTTTTTTAGTATTACAATAAAGCTACAGTTTAAAACTAGGCATTACATTATAGATACAATTGTTGTAAGTTGTTTATAATAAGTTGTTTATTGGATTATTATTTTCTCTGTAAAAATGTTGTTTATTGTTTTTATTGTTATAAAATATATTCCTTTAGGCTCTTTTGATAAATCTATTGTTGATTGGCTATTGCTTATTAATAACTGTTCAATAGATTTTCCTGTTATGTCAGTTATTTTGACGTTACTTTGTCCTCCTTTGTCGGACGAAAGCAAGTCAAAATTTATAGTAAAAATTCCGTTTGATGGATTTGGGAAAATTGAAACTTCAGAATTAATATTATTAACAGATAAAGAAACGTCAGAATTGTTTGTTACGCTTTGGTCTGTAATATTTTCAAGTGCAATTTCACAAGTTGATTGTATATTACCATCTGTGTAGCTTAAAGTTACGTTTTGATCAGTATAAATAATATTTTCAACAGTTAATACTATTATATTATTATTGCCAGCTTTTAACTCAATATTTGTAATATTAAGGTTATTCTCTTCAACATTAATTTCAAAATCAGCAGGAGCAGACTGTCCGTTCAAGTCCATTTCAGAATCAAAAGTAGCCTCTATAGTTAAACCATTAGCAAGAACAGTAGCGTTAGAAAAAGTTGGAGCAGCAACAGAGTTTAAAGTAATTGTATTAATAGAAGGAGTTCCGTCAGTAATTGTAAAATCGCCATAATTAGAAGTGTAGCAGTCTTTAGTAACAGCATATTCATAAGAACCATCAACTAGGTTAAAAGTTGCTTCACCGTTTTCGTCAGTAATATCGCTATATTTTGTAGTACCTACAAGTACTGTTGCTCCTTGTATTGGGGCTTCTTCTTCGTCAATAATAGTAATTGTAATTGAGTTAGTAACAGCAGCTTCGCCCAAGTACACAAATAAAATTCTGCCATCGTAGTTTTCGTATATTTGTTGAATTCCAACAAGTAGCACAACTTGATTTTGGTTGTTTACATAGCAAGCTAAACCTCCGGCTAAATCTTTGTCGTTTCCGTTTCCATAAACTACACCAGGGTATGCTTCGGCATCAATAGGGATTGTTCTGCCAGTTGCAGTTTGTGTATTTAAATCATATTCAATAAGTTGTACTGCAACGGCTGCTGCTCCCATTTCAAAAAACCACATTTTAGGATTTTCAGGGTCTGAGTATATATCAATAGCAGTACTTGAAATATAATCTGGACCTACAAATTGATTTCCAGTATATTCGCCTTCTCCATCAAATTCTTGATAAACATTACCGTAGTTGTTTCCCCAAAAGGTGCTTGTGTTGTTATTATGTGCAAGTGAGCTAACTGTTACTTCTGTAGTAAAAGTATTTACTAATGTTTCGTTTGCAAGGTCTAATTGCGATATATTAGAAACACTTTCAGTTCCGTCCCAATTTCCAGTATAAAAATATTGTCCATCATAAGCTAAGTCATCACCAAAGAAATCATCAATAGTAAAAGCGTCGCCAACAGGTGTACCAGTCATTGTATATTTAGCAAATTCACTAGTTGCCCATTTTCCTACATATATATGATTACCATCGGTTTCGGGGTATGCACAATGGTATGTTTGTCCACCAAAACTTGAATCAAAGTAGCCTAATAAATTTCCAATAGGACTTTGGTCAACAACACAATTAGTAGTCATTGTATTATTTTCAGTAGATGCATCTCCTGCAATTGTAACAGTAGCCGTCATTTCATAAGTACCTTCGGCAGGTAATGTCCAAACAGGAAACTCTATAGTCATTTCGCCTCCAACAGGAATATTTGCACCAGTTGTAATAGTTTGATTGTAGTCAGTACCATCAATTATTAGGTTTACATCATAAGAGCTAGCTTCTACTAAGCCGTAGTTTTGAACTTTTACTTTGGGCGTTGTTTCTGTGCCGTAAGCAAGAATAGGCTGAATTTCGTTAATTCCTAAGTCTGTATCAGATGTAAAAACATGTACATCGTCAATACAAACTCCCATACCACCATCGTAAGAACCTTCAAAAGCAAGGTATATTTCGCTTGATGCAGGAAGGTTGAAAGTTGCTTCAGTCCAATCGTCTGCACCGTCGGGATAAGTTTCTAGTTGTATCCAACTTCCTGTAAATCCTTCTTTATAATAAACTGTTAATAAATCAATGTCTCCTGCTCCAAAATAAGTATGTGAGGCATACCAAAAGTTAAGAGTTCCGCCACTTGATAAATCCAAAGCTGGTGTAACAAGTTTAGTAACTGATGGGTTTGGGAAACCACGAAAAATTGCATTCATAGTGCCAGAGTGTGCTGTTTCTGGGTATGCTCCTCCATTTGCTCCACCAGTTTGGTAAGCCCAGTTGTCGTTGTCGCCAGCACCGTAAACGTTTGACCATCCTGCAGGAAGAGTTCCGTCTTCAAAGCCTTCGCTAAGTATGTCTGTTTTTTGAGCATATCCTAGGCTTGTTAGTAATACTAATGATAGAAATAGTGTGAATAAGTGTTTCATAATTTATACATTTAGTTATTTATTTATTTATTTATTATTGAATTATTATTTTTTGAGTGTAAATTTCTGCTCCTGTTTTAATATTAATAAAATATATTCCTTTAGGTTGGTTACTTAAATCAATTATGGATTGTGAATTTTTAATTATGAGTTGCTTAATAGTTTTTCCTGTTATATCTATGATTGAAACGCTGCAAGGTCTTGCAGACGCTTGCAGGTTTTTAAACTCGAGATTAAAAATTCCGTTTGATGGGTTTGGGAAAATTGAAATTTTATTTGAATTATTTTCAATTTCCGGCAATTTGTTTGGAACTCCAATTGGGTATGGTATTGCAAAAGCTGTTAATTCTGCTCCGCCTTCAAAAACATCAATTAATGTTGAATTTCCTGTTTTGGTATTTACTTCTCGTAGTTCTCCTCTACTTTCGTTAAAATTAAAGGCTGCTATAAATAATTTATCTTGATTTTTATCATATTCTAAATCTTGCGAATAAATTGCATCATAACCGAGATATCCTATTTGTGTTGCTGTTCCTGTTTCGGGATTAATTGTGTAAAGATTAAAATTTGTACCCTCTACAGCATATATAGTACCATCGTTTGAACAAGCAAGCATAGTAAAATATAAGTTTGGAATTTCATGAATTATTGTCCATTCTCCGGTTATAATATCCAAAGTATAGAGATAACTAACTTCATAAACCTCGTTGTCGTAATTTACAGCATACATTGTTTGATTATTATCATTATAAGCTAAGCCAGTATAAAACCATGAGTTACTAATGAAAGTTCTTTCTCCGGTAATTGTGTCTATTGTTACGAAATCTCCTTGACCAGTAGTTGCATACCATTTATCTTCTGCCCAAGTTGAAGAAGTAATCCAATTATCAATTGATTGTTCGGCAATTTGATATAAGTTTTGGGGTTGCATCAAATCAAATGTAACTATACCGGGCTGATGTGGGGAGTTATAAGGAAGTCCGAGATATGCGTAAACTTGATAGTCAAAATTTACTACATTTAATTCTGTAATAATTACATCGTTTTCCAGCACTTCATCGTTTGGTACATTTATACTTACAGTAACGCTATAACTTCCTTCAATTGCAGTCCATTCAAAATCTTCAATAGTAATTGATTGTCCTACTTCAAGATTATTTACTGTATATATGTCTGTAAAATCTCCTATTTGTAATGTAACATCAAATGATTCTGTAATGTTTTCTACGCCAGTATTTGTAACTGTAACAGTTGGAGTTAAAACTGTTTCGGGTTTACAGAATTTTAATATTTGAAAATTGTATAGACCAACATCTTTCGACAGTATTTGAGTTTGGTCTTCGTAAGCTCCCATATCAATTCTGTTACCATATATTCTTGGATTTTGTGCTAAATCTAATTCCGGTATATTTAATCCGGTAGTGTCTATAACTCCTTTGTTAATACATTCCGAAGTATTTTGCAGAGTCCAGTCAGCATTTATGGCATCGTGTTCGTATCCGGTTTCTGTTGTTGGGCTTATAAATTGAGGTATTTCATCAATGTTAAATTCATAAGTACCATCATAACTTCCAATTAATAAATAGAAATCATCAAAACCGCCTTCAATATCATTGTTGTAAAAACTGGGGTCTGATTGCAAACCATTATCTACTAAAACTATTTGACTACCATCATAATTTGGAGCTTCATTATTGTAAATAATATTATTATAAAATTCGGGACTTGAATCTATACAATATAATGCCCCTGCAACTTGTGTAGCATAATTATTTGCAATATGATTATTTGTAACAATACAATTATTAGAAGTTTCGAAATAAATTCCACCTCCTTGTTTACCTGTGTTATTGCAAATCAAGTTGTTTGATATATTTACATCATCACAAAACCATACATATATTGCACCGCCGTCATTGTCAGAATGATTGTTTACAATGATATTATTAAAAATTTTTGTTCCGTTTCCATGTGTATAAATTGCACCATAGTGGGTTGTTTCATTATTGTAAATAATATTATTTTCTATTAAGGTTTCACTGGCATATTCAATATTAATTGCAGCTCCAGAATAACCTGAGTATCCATAATTATTACTATTGTTTGCCAAATAATTTCCTCTGATAATAGGGTCAATACCGCTTCTTATAAATATAGTTCCGTTCCAATTATTTTCTACAATATTGTTTTCAAAAACTGGATAATCATAATCTCCATTTATTCCGTCAAAAATAATAGGAGACACATTGTCGTAAAATTTATTATTAATAATTTTCATTTCGGAATCAACACATATCAGTGAACTGCCGTTAATTTCCATTTGTCCCCATTCTTCGGGTATTCTGTTATGTCTGAAACAAGAGTTTAAAATTTCAATAAATTGAAATTCTCTTACTCTAACAGCTCCTTTATAAGGGTATTCTCCATCGGTAACAGAATATTCAAAAATACAATAATGAAGTTTAGTAGAATCGTTTTCTGTACTTGTATTTTCTTGAGTAAAATTAATAGTTCCCCAACCGGTTTCATGGTTTAGTGCCGTAAATTTTATAGAATCATTTTCTTGCCCTATGGCAAGAATTTGACCGAGTACTAGTATATCGTAGTTATCTTGAAATTCTACAACAACACCAGAGTTAATTGTTAAATTTATTCCTGCTTCGAGTGTTACGTCTCCTGTAATTTTTACAGTATCTGTACTCCATACTGTATTGTTGGAAATACTTCCGCTTACTTCTACACTTGTTTTTTGAGCAAATAAAAAATTGCTTACTAAAAATAATACTAATAATAGATTTAATTTTTTCATTTGTTTATTTGTTTTAGCCAGGGTTTTACTTCGAGCGAAACCCTGACAATAAATTTAATTTATTGAATAATTATTTTTTGAGTGTAAATTTTTGCTCCTGTTTTAATATTAATAAAATATATTCCTTTTTGGGAGTTCGACAAATCAATTGATAACTGATTATTAATAACTGATAATTGTTTTATTGTTTTTCCTGTTATATCTATGATTGAAACGCTGCAAGGTCTTGCAGACGCTTGCAGGTTTTTAAACTCGAGATTAAAAATTCCGTTTGATGGGTTTGGGAAAATTGAAATTTCATTATTTTCAATACTTTTAATGCTTACAACTTGTTGAAATTCATAAGCACCAATTTCTATTATTGAATTATTGATACGTGTATTTCCCGACAGGTCAAATTCTGGAATTGAGTATCCTGCCATGTTGGATAAACCTGCATCAATACAAGGTGAATGTTCTTGTAAACTGTAATTCGACAAACTTGCTACAAAATTTGGGTTTATATTTAAATTATCAGTGTATTCTCCGTTAAATTGAGAGTCGTCGCCTAAAATAATTTGCGACAATCCGCCTTTTATGTCATTATTCAGGAAAGTGATATTATCTGTTAGTCCGTCTAATCTAAGCTGGTCGCCCCATTCCTGTGCATCAGCAAGATTATCCCAAAAAATATTATTTACAAAAGTAGGTTCGTTTGTCATTGTTATTTGGTCAGTTTCGGTGCAATAAAATCCTCCGGCATTTGGGCAGTAATTATTTGCAATTGTGTTATTTACAAATTTAGATTGAGTGTTTACGGCAAAAATAGCACCTCCAATTCCGTAGCTTGAATTCGCACCTTGTAATGCTTGATTTCCAATTAAAAGGTTATTAATAATTTCAGGACTTGAGTTTATCATATAAATCGCACCGCCTTTTCCTCCTTGATTATCAAGCATATATGTATTTGAAATTGCAGTATTATTAGTAAAGATGCAGTTTTCAACCTTACCGCCTTTATATTCGGTATCAAAATAAGCCAAAGCACCACCGGCTCCGTAAGTAAAGTTTCTGTCGAAAGTGCAATTAGCAAATATTGGTGAAGCATTAATCATTATTGCTGTTGCACCTGCTTGGTCGTTAAAATCATCTAAAAATAGATTATTTACTTTTGAATATGAGAAATTAACATAAGCAAAATGGCTATCAGTATCAGGTTCTAAAAAAGCAATATGTTTCCAACCTCCTGTTGTGTATTGAATCATTGAATAAAATGCTGTTGTATCGGCAGTTGTAATTGTAATATTATTATCGGCAGTTCCAATTGCTTGTATGTTTCCTTCAACTATAAAACCATTATTACCGTAAAAATAGAGTTCGGTTCCAGCTTCAATAATAAGAGTTTTACCTGCTGAAACTGTAATGTCTGAATTTACGTAATAAACTCCTTGTGAGATTGTTCCATTCATTTCGCCACCAATAATATTTACATTTTGGGTTTCTTGAAATTCAAAGCAACCAATATCAATTGTTCCGTTAGCAATTCTTGGATTTCCGTTTACATCAAATTCTGGTAAGTTTAAGTTTGAAACATTGGTTGTTCCCATATTTATCATTGGCGAAAAATGTTGTAAATTTGAAGCAATTTCATTTTCATATTCAAAAGCAGGATAAAAAGAGTTGCAATTTTCAAAATCTCCTGTAAATGTCCAACCAGCATAAGAATCTCCATCTAAACCATCTAAACTATAGGTGTTTGAGCAGTTATAGAAATTTGGAACAGAGCCGTCGTTTGCGATAGAAATATCTCCAAAAAAACTATCGCCTTTATTATACCAAAAAAGTGAATTGTAAATATTTGGGCTTGAATTTACTATGTATAAGGCATTTCCTTGGTGTTCGGAAGTATTGAAAATAAGACTATTATTAGACATATTTGTATTATAGTTTCCGTTTATATAAATTCCGCCTCCGGCATCACTCGCAATATTGTTGAAAATTAAATTTGAGTTTACATTAATACTTCCTCCCGAAAGTGAAATTCCGCCTCCTTTATAGTTTGTAGAATTATGATGTATTTTGTTACTTGCTACAAGTCCTGTTCCGCCGTCAATGGCAATTCCGCCACCTGCTCCGTTAAATTTTGGAGGGTTTTTGGCTTTGTTTGATAAGTTATTATTAGAGGTAAAATTTGAATTTTTATTATATTCCGGTAAATTATATTTTTGATTAGTGATTTTTGAATTATTAATTTCTAATATAGGAATTATTTTTTTCTTTGCTTCGGAATAATTTGTGCTATTATGATGAATTTCATTATATGCAAAAAAGATGTTGTTACTACCAATAAGAGAAACTCCGCCACCTTCATAATATGCTTGATTATCGGCAATTTCATTATTTGTAATTTCAGCATTACAATTTGAAGCATAAATTCCACCACCGGAACTATAATTGTCTGTTGCAATGTTGTTTGTAATAATATTATTTTGAATTAATGCAGCATTTAAAGAATAAAGATATAATGCTCCACCATATTCAATTGTTTCATTTTCATTAAATAAATTTTCGTTAATATTTATTGCAGAATTGTTTGCATAAATTGCTCCTCCCTTATTTCCCGCATAATTATTTTGAAAAGACGAGTTTAAGATTTCAATGTCAGAATTATTTGCATATATGGCACCACCGTTGTTATCGGCTTTATTATTTTCAAAAATAGAATTCGAAATTGTTATATTATTCCAATTTTCGATATTAAAAACAGCACCGTTGCTGTTAGGTTCAGTTTCGCTTTCAGCCCAAGCGTTTTGGAATTCGCAAAAGTTAAAAACCGATGCAGAGTTACTTGCATCAAGTGTGTTAAAATCAATTCCATACCACCAATCAGCCGCATATCCGGTAGAGAAAATGATGTGATTATCAGTTGTTCCGCTTGCATTTATGCAACCATTAACCGTGAGTTTGGATTTTTCAGAAAACAGAATTTCTGTTCCAGCTTCTATATTAAGACATTCTCCGGTTGGAATTGTAATATCACCCAAAATAATATAAGGCGAGTTTGCCAAAGTCCAATTTCCGGAAACATTTCCGGTATTTATCGCTGTTCCGTTTGTTACAATTTCATAAAGTTCGGTTGTTACAGTTGAAATGTAGTCGTTTTTAACTGCAATTGCTTTAAGTTCGGTGTTTTCAGAAATAGTTACAGCACCTGTATATAATGCTGAACTTGTTGTTGGTTGACTACCATCGGTTGTATAATAAATTGAGGCATCTGCCGGACTCGACGTTATTAAAACATCTGTTGCCGTTGCAAAAGAACCGCTTGCAGGTAACATCTGTGGCGGATACGCAGGGGGTATCATTATTTTGTATGAACGTTCACTTTCTAAGATAAAGTCATCAGCAAAATCATCATTAAAAGCAAGTTGTATTCCTTTTGTGCCATCAATATTTTGTATTCCTACTGTTGCAAAATATGTGTCTTCAATATTTGTGGCATCAATTGTTCTGTAATTAAATTGAATTGAATTTTCTGATGGTTTTATAACAAGTTGCATTGTAATATGCCCGTCGGCATCGTTAATTTTTAACGAATCCCACTGGATAATAGTTCTTTCGGTATTTTTGTGATAATATATATTATTATAAGTTGCTTCGTTAGTTAAATCGTTCCAATATGGTGCAATAAGTAATTTTTGGGTTTCTGTGTTTGGAAGTAGAGTATTATCTGACGGGATATTACCTGAATTTTCAAAAGTTACTGCACCGTCAACAGCAATTCTGAGAGTTGTATATTCTGTTCCGTAAAATGTAAAATTCCCGATAGGTGCAGGAGATGTTATACCGTTGTCTTGTCCTGCGAGGTCTGTAAGTTTATTTTGTGGTATTTTTATGTCTTCAAACTCGTAACTTGTCTCAAACCATTGATACTCTTGTGCGTATGTTTTATAATCAAATAAAGTAATAAGGACTAAAGTTATTGCTATTAATGTATATTTCATATCTTACGATTATTAGTTTATAAAGAATTACAGTATTAATTTGTTTAATTATTTTCGTTTAAATTATCATTTTCTAAATCCTTCGATAATGATTTAACAATTTTTTTTAATGATTTTATTTGTTCTTTTGTTTCATCTATCCATTCAGATATATCTTTGTTGATATCTTCATTATTCTTGTTAGTTTCTGTTTTGGGTGTTTTCTTTTCGGACATTTTTTTTTTTTATTGTAAACATATATCAACTTGTAGCTAATATCAAATTTGAGGTATTACAATAAAGATACATCTAAATATAAGGCATTACTTTTTAGATACATTAATGCTAATTAGCAGAGTACTAGTATTATAATGTAGAAATGAAATTGCTAATTAATTGTAAGTATTTACAGTTTTTGTAGTTTTTTAGCGTATTGATGCAAGAAAATTAATAAGATTTTCGTCGGAATTAATATTAAATTTTTTACGAAGTCGGGTTCTGGCAACTCTTATGCTATTTGGTAATTGGTGTTTTATCATTGAAATTTCTTTTGAAAATATAATTTCAAAATTTAAGTACGAAATTGAAATAATATAATAAAATAAACTTGTTTTTAGTTTTATTATCAAAATCTCATTAACTTTGAGTTTTCTAAATCAAGTAAAAAAAATGAATAGCTGGCAATATATAAAATATACATATACATTTGTTTTTATATTATTGAGCTCATTAGTGTTTTCGCAATCAAGAATAATTGATAGTTTAACAAATGAGTTAAATAATGTAATACCTTCTAAAAAAGCCGAATTACTGTCTCAAATTGCTGATTCTTATTTACTTATTTCGCCTGAGATATCTGAAAAATATTTACAAAAAGCACTTGTTGAAGCAAACATAAATACAAATAAGAATTTGTTACCTGAAATATACCGGATATACGGAATAATTAAATATTATCAGAATGAAATAGATTCATCTTTTTATTATTATTACAAATCAGTAAAAATTGCCGAAGAACTTGGAGATGTAATTGAAGTAGCATCAGGCAATACAAATATTGCAGCATTATTATCAGAAAGAGGAGATTACGGTAGGGCAATACAGTACCTTTTTGTTGCAAGGCAGATATTTAGAGACAATAACATAAAAGAGAATGAAGCTATAACACTTAATAATATAGGTTTAATTTATCAAAAATTTAACAAACAAGATTCGGCACTTTATTATTTAAAAGAGTCGTTAATTATTAAAAAAGAGCTAAATAACTTGCAAGGTCAAGCTTATACTTTAATTAATATGGCAATAATTGAATATAGGCATAGAAATAATTTTATTAATGCAAAGAAAAACTTTGATATTTCATGTCAAATTTTAGAAGATAATAATAATATATATGCAATTTCTTTATTACAATTAGAATTAGGAAACTACTACAATTACAAAAGGGACTTTATTAATGCAAAAAAGTACTATATATTAAGTAATGAGTCTGCAAAAAAAATTCAATCTTATAATATTCAAAAACTAAATAACAAAAGTTTGTACGAAATATTTACTCTTGAGAATGATGTTATTAAAGCTCATTATTATTATAAAGAATATATTGCCTGCAAAGATACACTCGAGAATGAAGCCATAACTAGAAATATTGATAATCTTAAACTAAAATATGAAACAGAAAAAAAAGAACAAAATATTAATTCTTTAATGGTAGAAAAGAAATTAAAAGATGCTAAAATAATATTACAAAAAAAAATAATTATAATATTTATAGCTTTAATGCTTGCCACATTAGTGTTCTTGATAATTTTTTATTTTCAATCCAAAATTCAAAAAAGAGCAAATAAGGATTTAACACATAGAAATTTAGAAGTAATGCAATCTGAAAATGAATTAATAGAAGCAAAAGCTGAATTAGAAACCATAATAGAAAATATGCAGATGTCAGATGATAAGGCACTGCAAATTTTAAAGCAATCAAAATTAAATATAGAAGATAAAAAAGAAAAAGAATTGCTTGCAAAAATATATAACTCATTTAATAATGATGAAATTTTTTTAAATAACGAACTAACAATTAATGAGTTTTCTAAAATAATAAATTCAAATAAAACTTATATTTCACATATTATTAACAATAACTTTAAGATGAATTTTAGCAGCTATGTTAATCATTATAGAGTAAAATATGCAAGAATATTATTAGCAAAACCTAAATATCAAAATTATACAATTGAGGCTATTGCAGGTAAATCAGGTTTTAAATCTGTAACTGCATTTAATAAAGCTTTTAAAAAATATACAGGTCTTACACCTTCAAAATTCACAAAAAATATTTTTAATTAGTAAAAGTTTTCACTTTTCGAAAAAAACTTATCGCATTGTTTATCAGTGTATTTTCTAAAATTTGTCGGCTAATATAGAAATTAGCCGATTACAATTTAGGCTAATGTATAAAATAGCCGATTTCTCATTTGACATACTATTATTTCCTTCATATTTTTGTTGCATAATAAAAAGCATATCATTTTTTTTTTAACATTTTAAATATATAAAAATTATGAAGAAAATTACTTTACTTTCATTTATGTTAGTATTATTACTAACGAATATTAACGCACAAAATATTCCTTGGTCGCAAGATTATCAAGGAGGAGAATGTACTTTGTCACTTCCAGAGTGGGCTGCATTTGAATATCCAAATGGTTGGATTCATACTGTAAATCTCAATAACGGAGAAGACGGGTATAATGGGACAGTCAGTCCTCATCAAGCAAAGGTTGTAAGAGTGTTAATGGCACCAGGCGTAAAATCTGTTGTTATAGGCGGAACGTGGTCTCACACTTATAATGGAGCGACTTTACATGGTTTTTTTGCTGGTGAATTAAATCAAGAAGGAGGGTTTGGCTCTGAATTTGAACCAGGACAATGTTGTGAGAGTGGTTGCTCAGGTTCTTATATTGATGTATCTGATGAATCTACTGAAATGTTCTTATATTCAAGTTTTTTAGATGATCAAAAAATGATAACAAGAGAAGAATTGGGGATACCCATTGATCAGCCAATTTGGCTTAGTTATGTTATGTATCAAGCTCATGATTCATGGACTAATACCAATGTTAGTCTTACTTTCTCTTGTAATGTTATAAATGAAGAAGGTTCTACTATAAATACAGATGCGTATAAAGCATGGTTAGCTGACAGACCTTGGAATGGTGAAGGTGGAACAGGAAGTTATGATGGAATAGCTGAATATCATGCAGGAGAAGATTTAACTGTAGTAGGATATAATGTAAAAGATGGTTTACTTACAGATACAAAGCCTAACATGGAATATCAACTTGGTGAAAGTAAAACATGGATACCTTGTACAGACGGAACAACAAGCGGAGTTGCATTTGTAGAAGGTAAAGTTGAAATCAGACAAATAGGAAAACCGTCTAATTATAGAGAAATAACAACGCTTGTTACCCCTGCAGCACCTACATTTAGTATAAATTATTCAGCAGACAAAACAGCAGAGATAATACCAGCAACAACAGAATATAATTACGATAACGATTTTACAACAGGAAATACTCTTGGTGAAGGAATTGAACTTGATTTGACTCCAGGAACCAATGTTTATTTTAGAAATCTCGCAACTGTAACTGACTTAACCTCAGCTATACAGTCGCTTATTGTTTCTAATCGTCCAGCAGCACCTGCTTTTACTATTGATTATGTAAATGAAACAACATCTGAGAATATAGGAACTGATATAGCTTATAGTTATGATGGAGGAACAACTGTATTATTAGGAGACGGAACTCCAGTAGTGCTTACTCCTGGTAACGAAACAACAATGTTCTGCTATCTTGCTACTACAACAGCTTTTGCTTCTGAACTACAAAATATGACAATTCCAGAACGTCCAGATGCACCTTTCCAGTCTATAGTTAATGATGATGAAGATACTTTTGGATGGCAAAATAATGCAAGTTTTCCTAATGTAACCGATTATGAAAATACTGTTGATAATGCAACTTCTTGGACAGTTTGTGATGTTAATCCTTTAGCTATTGGCGATGTGTCAATACCAGCCGGAGAAGTACAAGTTAGAGTAAAAGCACTCGCAAATACAAATTTCCATAGTGATGCTTTACCTTCTTATTCAGCTTTTACACAAGCAGCCGGAGTTGAGAATTTAGCTACTATTTCAATACACCCAAACCCTGTAAATGATATTCTAAATGTTAATGCTGATTATATTACAACAATTGAAATTATAGAAATAAGTGGGAAAATAATTAAAGTGGTTGATATTGCTGGAAATACAGCACGCATTAATTTAACAGATTTAAGTAAAGGAATATATATAGTAAAAGTAAACTTTAAAAACTCTTTTATTACAAAAAAAATCACAAAACAATAAAATTAATATAATTATCAGTAATCAATAATTACTTGATTACTGATAATTTAATTGTTATTAATAAAAAAAAAAGAACTATGAAAAGTATAATTGTAAAATGTACACTACTGTTAATTATTACATTTATGTTTGTTTTCACAACAGATGCTCAAGATTTTAGACAAATAGAATTACGCAAAGAAAGTGGTTCTGTAAATGGTAATAGCTTTTCAGAAGTTATAAAATTAAACACAAAATCTACCTACTTAAACGAAACGTTTAAAAATTTAGATAATTGGACAATTACTGATGGTGGAGAAACTTCCGACACTTGGCATATTGCAACTCCTGAACCTTCGTCTTTAGATGGAACTCCTTATGCTATTGTTGTAAGCGACGATGCAGGGCAACTTGATATGGATGAAATAATGGAACTTACAGTAGGTATTGATGTTACAGATGCAACATCATTATTCTTTTCGTTTGATCATTTTATGTGGGATTGGGATACAAACCCAACTCCTACACAAGGTCTAGTTCAAGTTTGGGACGGTAATGAATGGGTAACTGTTTATACTGCCGACAACCAAGATATTGGATCTTGGGATGTTCCAGATCATCAAGATATTGAAATTACGGCATATAAAAATGATGAGTTAAAAGTAAGGTTTCATTATACTGCAAATTGGGATTTTTGGTGGGCTGTTGACAATTGTATTATTTATTCTAAAAGCGATCATGACTTAGGCATGTTAAGTAAATCTTTAGAATGGCTCTTTGTTGATGATTCAAAAATACCTACTGCTGACGTGTATAATTTTGGTATAATAAATGAAAACACATATAGTGTGAATTATATTATTTATAATGATGAAGATGAAGTTATTTATGACGAAACAGTTAATGTTGAAAATATGATTGCACCCGATGCAACTGCCACTATTTCTTTTCCTGCATGGACAGGCACAATAGCCGGAACATATAAGGATACCGTTATTGTTACGGTTTTTGATGACGGAAATTCATTCAACAATAAAATAGGAGGCGAAATTAAAGTTATTGGCGATGTTGAATATGATGCAGGAACTATATATGGATGGAATGGAGACCCAACTGCATATACAACTAAAATATCATTAGAAACAGGTGAACTTAACAATATGCAAGCAACAGGTGATTTGATGTATTGGACTTGTGCTTCATATATCAACGGCAGAGTTTATGGTGTTAATTTTAATAATATTCAATATACAAATGCAAAACTTTACTACCTAAATAATGATGGAACACCTTACGAGATTGGAAGTATTGAAGGATCATACATGATAAGTGCTATGGCACATGATATTACAACAGGAAAAACATATATTACAAATTTTAGTAATATAGGTGTATTTGAACTATTTGAGCTTGATATAGAAAATTTAACAACAACTTATATTGGAGCTTGGGGGTCAACTGCAAATCCCGGAGTTGGTAATGTATTTGCACTCGCTTGTGATAATAACGGAGCTCTTTACGGTCTTGCAGGAATTATAAATCAATCTACTTATGTTGTAGATGATGCTAAACTTATAACTTTTGATAAAAATACCGCTGAAATAACTGAAGTAGGTGAAATTGATGTTGATATTGTTTTTGGAAACCACGATTTAAGTTTTGATAGACAAACAAATATATTATATGGTACTTTGCTCGAACAAGCTGATGGTGCTGGAGTATATTCTTTTAATACAGAAAATGGCGAAGCTACACTAATTCACGACCTTAATTTGGAATACCCAATTACTGCCTGTGCTATTATTCCTTCAAGCCTTGTTAATATTAATCAAGAAGAAAATACAATTATTAATATTTATCCAAATCCTTCGAATGGAGTTTTTAATATAGACTTTAAAACGTTTACAGAAGTCTTAAATGTTTCAATTACTGATATTACTGGAAAAATTATATATCAATTAGCAAATGCTAATTGTAAATCGCAAATTCAAATTGATTTATCAAATCAAAATAAGGGAATTTATTTTATTCGACTGTTCAATAACAGTAGCAGTTATAATTATAAAATAAATATTAATTAATAATTATTTTCATAATTGAATATAGGGGTATCCATTAATAAGATTGTTGGGTTTCTTATGATACCCCTATAAAAAATATAACAAACCTTTATTGTTCTTTTATATGAATTTCTTTTTAAATTTCTTTTCATAATAAGATATTAAATTAAGAACGTATTGGTTTGTTTAATTAGTTTACTTTTTACTACTAAATTTGTAATAATGAAAATTTTGAGGCATATAATAATTTTAGGCATATTAATCTTTTCTTTTCAACTAATGGCACAGAATGTAAGTATTAATATAGATGGCTCAGCTCCAGATGCTTCAGCAATACTTGATGTAAAAAGTACCACAAAGGGGTTTGCTCCTCCAAGAATGACCCAGTATGAAATGCTCAATATTGCAGAGCCAGCTGCAGGGCTAATTGTTTTTAATACGACTAATAAATGTTTATATTATTATGATAATACGACTTGGGCTGATTTACAATTTTGCGATTGCGGACATGTAGTAGATGTTGAAGGTAACTTTTATAGAGCAGTAAAAGTTGGCGATCAATGTTGGATGGCAGAAAATCTTAAAACAACAAAATATTCCGACGGAACTTCAATACTCGGAGTTTATGATAACGGTGCAACTTACCTAGAAAATTACGGAAAAGTTTATACATGGGCAGCCATTATGGGAGGCTCTGCTAGTAGTAATCTAAACCCTAGCGGAGTACAAGGAGTTTGCCCTGTTGGTTGGCATGTGCCTAGTGAAGATGAGTGGCAAGAGTTGAAAACAGAACTAAACGATGCAACTAACGATGGCAGGATGCTAAAAAAAGACGATGCTTTATGGGGTGGAGACTCGCAAGCAGGATACAACGATGGAAACCAAAGTGGGTTTGATGCACTTCCTGGGGGATATAGATCAACTTCAACATCAACTTTTTATAATATAACAGTAACTGCATTGTTTTGGTCTTCAACTTCTTCTGGTTCAAGCGATGCAAATAATTGCGGAATAGCTCGTAATTCAGCAACTATGGGCATAACTCAAACAACAAAAATAAATGCAGTTTCAGTTAGATGTGTGCGTGATTAAAAAAGACCTCAAAGTGTATGTAAGCTCTTATTGAACATCATAAAATAACAAAAAATGAAATATTCAAAATATATATTCTTATTTTTGGTAATATTAATGTTGCAATTGCAAGCAATTTCGCAAGGGGTTGGTATTAGCGATAATGCTAGTAACCCACATTCTTCAGCAATACTTCATGTGCAAGGCACAAGCGGTGGTTTTTTACCTCCAAGAATGAATGATGCCGAAATGAATGCAATAATAAATCCAGTAAATGGCTTAATAATTTATAATACTACAGCACACTGTACATATCACTATAACGGAACAAATTGGTTGGTTTTGGAAACTCACGAATGTATTACCCTTGTTGATATTGAAGATAATAGCTATAAAACAATTAAAATTGGAAGTCAAATATGGATGGCGGAAAACTTAAAAACATCCCATTACGCAGATGGTTCAGCGATAACAAATGTACAAGACAACGGAGTTTATGGAAATGTTTACGATTGGAATGCAGTAATGAATGGAGTAGGAAGTAGTACCACAAATCCTAGCGGAGTACAAGGGGTTTGCCCTAATGGATGGCATCTGCCTAGCCAAGCAGAATGGCAAGAACTTGAAACAACACTTGTAGCTACAAACGCAGGTAGGAAATTGAAAAAATATGATAATTTATGGACACAAAATTCAACTCACCCAAATGCTGGCTATAATGATGCAAATGCAAGCGGATTTAATGCTTTACCTGGTGGATACTGGAGTGGAGCATTCGCAAATCAAAACGGACACGCATATTTCTGGACAGCAACAGAGAATGGAACTAATGCCGAAAATTTTAGACAGGCTTTTGATATAGCTACATTAATAAGCGAACAAGGAGCTAAAACTACATATTTTTCAGTAAGATGTGTTTGTGATTAATTAAACATAATAAAACTTTATGTGTACTAACACCATGAAGTGTTTTTAAACAAAATAAGATGAAATATTTTATAATAATAATTTTAATAACAATTTCAATAAATATAAATGCACAAGTATTAATTGATGCAGATGGAACTGCAACATTAGAAAGTTCAGCAATACTTGATGTACAAAGTAATGATAAAGGTTTTTTACCTCCACAGCTTTCTTGGCCAGAAATGCAAGCCATTGTAACTCCAGCCGAGGGATTAATTGTGTATAATACAACTGCAAATTGTATGTATGTTTACAACGGTACTCGATGGTATGTAATTGAATATTGCAATTGTGGTAATGTTACAGATGTAGATGGTAATTATTATGAAACAGTACAAATAGGGACACAATGTTGGATGGCTGAAAACTTAAAAACAACCAACTATGCAAATGGTTCTAGTATTTCAGGAGTTTACGACGATGGAGCAACATATTTTGAAAATTACGGAAAAGTTTATACATGGGCAGCTGTTATGGGAGGCTCTGCTAGTAGTAATCTAAATCCGAGCGGAGTGCAAGGAGTTTGCCCAGATGGCTGGCACATGCCAAGCGATGCCGAATTTTTAGAACTCGAAAATAGAATTTGTGAAGATTTAGGACATCCCAATTGTAATACGATTTTTAACGGAACTAATACTGGTTGGTTGGGACATATTGAATCACAAGGCGGATCAGAAGCTAGAGCTATGAAAGAATACAATGCATTATGGAATGGGAACTCAACAAATGTGAATGCTGGTTATAATAATAGTACAGACCCAAGTGGTTTTAATGCCCTTCCAGGAGGTAGCCGACATTCTTCGGGTACTTATGGTAGTGTAGGTTCTACTACTTATTTTTGGACAACAACCCAAAATATTTCAAATACGTTGAATGCGTATTTTCGAGGTTTATATTATAATGGAAGTAAGATAAATAGATTTGACATGCAAAAAACTTATGGATTATCAGTAAGATGTATTAGAGATTAAATTGAACCTGTTAATAATATTAGAAATAAATATGAAATATCATTTATCAAAAAAATACTTATTATACTAAACAAATTAATCATTAACAATTAATATTTATAATTATGAATTACAAAAAATTACTTGCAATTATTTTATTAATATCATTTTATGGTCTAAGTGCAGAAGCACAGAAAGGACATAAATTTATTAGAGTTGGAGAATCTCTTGGTATTGACAGTAACAACCCTGGAAATGTAAGCCCAGAAGCAAGCCTAGGACATGCAGTTGCATGGGGCGATATTAATGATGATGGAATGATTGATGTTGCATTCTCAAATCAAGGAGGCGAAGTTAATGGCATGCAGTTTTGGCTATATCAAAATACAGAAGCTGGTTTTATTGATATTTCGGAAACTTCTGGTCTAGGTGAATTATATGCTGATAAAATAATTTTTGCAGACTTAAACGGAGATTATTTTCCTGAGATAATTGCTTATAAGCAAGCAATGCAATTCTACCCTTTTGATCCTGCAGAACAAACTATATATAGAAATAACGGCGACCTTACATTTACTAAAATGTCTTCTACAGGGGTAAATCAAAATTATAAAGTACAATCTGTTGCCGATTTTGATAAAGATGGTTTTGTAGATTTACTTACTTGGGATAACACAGGAGCAGTATTGATATATGAAAATAACGGCGACTTTACATTTACAGCTTCAATTATAGTGCCTTTTATTTCAGACCTTTATGCTATTTCTTGTATTGATTATAACAACGATACTTATCCAGATTTTTACACATCAACTTATGGTGCAAACCCTAATTATTTATTTAAAAATAATGGAGATGGAACTTTTACCGATGTTACCACAGAGGCAGGGGTAGCTTATGCCGATGCAGGTCATGGACTTACTGTTGGAGATATGAATAATGATGGATATCAAGACATCTATGTTGGAGGTTATAACCAAAATATATCAAGTAAATTATTTAAAAATAATGGAAATGGAACTTTTTCAGATATTACTTTAGCTAGTGGAACTTCAGGATATACAGATACACGAACCTCTTCTTTTGTTGATTATAATAATGATAGTTTTCTTGACATTTTTTCTTCACATCATCAATTTTGGGTTGACCAAAATATTTTATATCACAATGTTCAAAACGAAACCTTTTTTGATGTGTCAGTTCCTTTAAGATTGTCGTATGAAACTGCTGATGAAGCATGGCTAGGTGATTATTTTGGAACAGCATGGGGCGATTTTAATAACGATGGAGATATGGATTTATTTGCTGTAGGACACATTCAAGAAGATCATTATAGTTTATGGAAAAATTCGGAAAATCCTAAAAATTCAATAATTCTTAATTTAAAAGGTGTAGCGTCAAACAAAAGTGCAATTGGTGCAAAAGCTGTATTAACTTCAGGCGAAAATGTTATTTACCGAACAGTTAATCCTATACAAGGTCAGAGAGATGGTCATAGTATGAGACTTCATTTTGGATTAGATACTGACACCGAATTCGATAATATTACAGTTTATTGGCCATCTGGTCTTGAACAAACAATTGATTTTGCTGAATTTACCATAAATGCAGTAAATACTGTGGTTGAGGACGAGGGGGTTACCGAAGTTTTTGAAGAAATTATTTATGATATTGTAACAGCTACAGATATTGACAATGATAATAACATAAATGTATTTCCAAATCCTTCAAATGGATTAATTACAGTAGATAGTAAGAAAATAAAACTTGAAAGTATTGAAATAGTCGATATTACTGGAAAAATTGTTTATTCTCAAAATATTGATTCAGAATATACAACTATTGATTTAAGTAATAAAGAAAATGGGTTATATATTATTAAATTTATTTCTGATAATAAAACCTATAGTAAAAGAATAATGATTATTAAATAGATTTTAACAAAGCGGCATCATTGCTATAAATATGTAGAATTATATGGTGTCGTTATTTTTAATATTTATAGAAACTAAGTGTTATAATTAATAATACATAAGTTTGAAATTAGCATTAATTATTTTGCATTATCGTCGGATAAAAGCCTATTAATAGAATACTTTTATAAGTAAATAAAAAGTGTTTTTTTTCTTCATAATAAAGTTACAAAAATGAAAAATCTAAATATTTACCTAATACTAATAAGCATATTGTTTTTTAATGTCAAACAAGTTAAAGGACAAGAACCTCAAGTATCCAAAGCCGCATTCTTCGATATTTCAGAGCCTTTGCGAGATAAAGTTTCTGCAGACCATAATAATGCAGTGCAAGTATGGAAAAATGGATTAGTGAAAAATTATTTCGATTTACATAAACTTGTTAATCCGAAAGGAAAAATTACAGATTTAAGCTCGGTTCAAAAAGAAAATGGAAGCAAAATTACACTAGGAACTATCCATAATTTTGCAGGAACAGGTAATGTTTTACCAATTGCACCGCCCGATCCTTCTGGCGATGTAGGACCAAATCATTATGTTCAAATGATAAATAGCAAATTACAAATTTTTGATAAAACAGGAAGTTCTATTTATGGACCAGTCGATAACTCAACTCTTTGGGAAGGGTTCACTGGTGCATGGACTGGCACAAATGACGGCGATCCTATTGTTTTATACGATGAAAACGCTGACAGGTGGTTTTTAAGTCAATTTGCAGTTAAAACAAGCAATAATTCATATTGGATTTTAATTGCAATTTCAACAACTGGAGATCCAACAGGAACCTATTACAGATATGCTTTTGAATTTGATTATATGCCCGATTATCCAAAATACGGTATTTGGGGCGATGGGTATTATGTTTCGGTAAATCAATTTGAAATTGTGAAAAAAAATGAGTACAGAAAAGGCGGAGGTTTGGCAAGTCTTGAAAGAGATGCAATGCTTGCTGGCAGTCCTGATGCTAGAATGATATTTTTTACAATGTTAGAAACATGCCCTCAAGGGTGGAGTTTTATGCCAGCCGACTGTGATAGTAATTTCCCGCCATCAGGAACACCAAATGTTTTTGCTTATATTAATGATGATACTTGGGGAGGAAATGACGAACTTGATTTATGGGCTTTTCATTCAGATTGGGATAATCCTGTAAATTCAACAATTACAAATGTGAAAACACTTCCTGTTGATGCTTTTGACTCAGATATTTATGGCAGTACAACTTGGGAAAATCGAAATAATTTGGAGCAACCCGATGTAAGCCAAAAACTTCATGCAATGTCCGATAGACTCATGTTTCGTATGCAATATCGTAATTTTGGAACACATCAATCCATGGTACTATGCCATACTGTAGATGCAGTTGGCGGCGACGGTGATAGAGCTGGTATTCGTTGGTATGAATTAAGAAAATCAACAGCTGATTGGTGTATTCATCAACAAAGTACTTATGCTCCTGATGATAATCATCGTTGGATGGGAAGTATTGCTATGAACGGAAACGGAGATATTGCACTTGGATATTCTATTGTCAGCAGCACAATTTATCCATCAATTAGATACACAGGCAGGCTTGCTAGTGATCCTTTAAATACAATGACAATTGCTGAACAAGAAATTGTAGCAGGAACTTCTTCACAAACTATATTTCCTCGCTGGGGAGATTATAGTATGATGAGCATAGACCCTTCAAATGATAAAACTTTTTGGTATAATCAAGAATATACATCTGGTAGCTTCTTTTGGAAAACACAAATCGCATCATTCAATCTTGAAGAACTTGAAGATCCTATTTTAAGTGTTTCCGAAAGCGGAACTTCACAAATAAACCTTTCGTGGATAAAAAACGATGCTAGTAACGATGTTATTATAGCATGGTCGCTTGATGGTAATTTTGGGAAATTACAAGATGGTAAAATTTATACTGAAAATATGGCAATTGCTGGTGGCGGAACGGTTCTGTATATAGGAGAAAACAATAGCTTTTCTCACTTAGGGTTAAGACCGGGTACAACTTATTATTACAAAGCATGGTCAGTGAAAAATGCAAGTCCAGATTACTCTTTTGGAGTAACTGATATAGGACAAACATTAAGAGAAATTATTTTTTATGATGGTTTTGAAAGTGAAAATGGTTGGATATATAACGGAGAGTGGGAGCGTGGTGCTCCACAAGGATTAAATTCTGATTCTTACGGTGCTCCTGATCCTGAAAATGCCTATGCAGGGACAAATGTTCTTGGATTAGATTTAAGCTCAAACGGAGACTACGGTGAAATTACAGAAAATAGAGGACAATGGGCTATTTCTCCAGTAATAGATTGTTCTGGCTTTGAATACACAGAAATTTCGTTTTACAGATGGCTCGGTGTAAAAGATTTAATGGATTATGCCTACATCGATATCTCTACAAACGGAACAGATTGGATAGAACTTTGGACAAACACAATTCCTGTTGATGACGGAAATTGGTATAAAGTAAAACTTGATATTTCGGATTATGCTGATAATCAATCAACTATTCAAATAAGATTTTCGATGGGTGAAGCTGATGATAGCTGGTATTATTGTGGTTGGAATATCGACGAGTTTTATATTACAGGAATATCAACATTAATGTCGCCAGTTGCTACTATTATTCCTGAAATTGGATGTTCTGATAATGCGTTAACGGTATTGTCAAGCAAACGAGGAGAACAAACATTTTATTTAAAAGACGAAGCAGGAGACATATATGCTAGTTGGACTGGAGATAATATTTCTCATACATTTACAGGTATTACAAACGGAACATATACAGCACAAGTAGAAAAGAATGGTAATACTTCAGCTCTTTCCGAATCTGTATCTATTGTTATTGAAAACAGTCCTGTTGCACCTACTGCAATAAATAGTTCTGATACTGAAATTTGTTTAGGACAAACCGTTGAGTTATCATACACAGGGGGCGAAGGCACAAATTTTGTTTGGTATTCAGGTTCTAGCAACGGAACATTTATTGGAACAGGCAATAATTTATCTGTTACACCTTACGAAACTACTACATTTTTTGGGAAATGGGAAAGTTTTTGTGAAACCTCTGCCTGTCAAGAAATTACAGTTAATGTAGTCGAATCGCCTACTGCTACAGTAAGTGCTGATAATATTAGTTTTTGTGAGGGCGAAAATGCAGAGCTTTCAATAAATTTGACAGGTGTGCCTCCGTGGAATTTAACATATACAGACGGAATAACCTCTGTAACGGTTGATGAAATTACAGATAATCCATATATTCTAAACATTACAAACGAAGGCACGTATTCAGTAATAAATCTTTCAGATGCAAATTGTACAGCCACTGAAAATGATTTAACAGGTAGTGTAACTGTAATACAACAAGTTATAACAGCAAATATTAGTGTTGATAATATTAGTTTTTGTGAAGGTGAAAGTGCAGAGCTTTCTATAAATTTGACAGGTGTGCCTCCGTGGAATTTAACATATACAGACGGAACAACTCCTGTAACGGTTGATGGAATTACAGATAATCCATATATTCTAAACATTACAAACGAAGGCACATATTCAGTAATAAACCTTTCAGATGCAAATTGTACAGCTCTTGCTTCAGGCTTAACAGGTAGTACAACGGTTACACAACTTACAGCTACAGTTGTAACCGAACACCCAGATGATGTAGTTGCACTTGTAGGAGATAATATAAGTTTTGATGTTACTGCAGAAGGCGATAATTTAGAATATCAATGGCGATTTAATGAAATAGATATAGAAGAAGCAAATAATGAAAATTATGAAATATTAAATGTTCAACCCAATAATGTTGGTAATTACTCTGTGGTTCTTAACGGAACTTGTGGCGAAATAGAAAGTAATAGTGCATTATTGTCGATTTCGACAATATCAATTGAAAATCTTACACTTAACGGAATTAAAGTTTTTCCTAATCCGTTTTATGGAATAATAAATATACATGTAAAAAATGATGTTAACCTTGAAATTATTGATGTTTCTGGAAAAATATTGTTTTCTAAGAATATGAATAACAAAGAAATTACTAAAGTCGATTTAACAAATCAGAAATCTGGCTTTTATATTATGAAATTTACAAATAAAAATGAAAGTTTTTATTATAAACTAATAAAAAAATAATGGCTTTAGTTAAAAATGTCATTGGTTGATATAAATGCCTAGGTGAGGTATTTTCACCTCGCTTTATCTCAAATTTTCAGGTAAAAACACCTGAAATAGGCAAAATAATATCGACATTTTAAACTAAAGCCAAAATAATTAATAATAATTGGAAAGTTCAAAATAAGGTTGTTTTTGAACTAAAATCTAATTGAATAATATGTGTAAAAGTTTATCTATAATAAACTATATATTTCTCATTAAAATAATAATTAAAATTAAAAATTATGAACAAAAATTTATTAACTATTCTTATAGTAACTTTTGTTGTATTTGGGTTAAATGCACAAAGTTTGAGTTTGAAGCAAACAAAATCAGGAAAAAGCTTTTTTAATTCAAATATTAAGGAATTAACAATTGAAAATGGTTTAAAGTCTGGAAAAGTAAATTATATTTCGGAAAGTTTTGATACAGAGATTCCTGCAACATGGACGGTTATTAACAATAGTGGAGGAGACAACGATGCTTGGTTATGGAATGCAGGAGGTTGGGCAACTATTGATAGCGACGGACAAGGTACTGTTTATGAAAATGATAGAGTAGCAGGAGAATTAATTACACCTACAGTTGATGTCTCAGGTGAAACTATAGTACTTATTAAGTTTGATCATTTTTTTAAATCAGACGAGTATAACTCAAATAATGGGAAAGTTGAAGTATGGGACGGTACCCAATGGATTGTAATTGCAGATTATAATGAAACACATGGTTATAATACATCCAATATGGAACATGTTCAATTTGATGTAAGTGAGTATATTAACTCCGACTTTAAAGTTAGATTTAATTTCGACGACGCTGGAGTTTGGGCATATTATTGGCATATTGATAATATTGTTGTTATGAGTCCAGAGCCTCATGATCTTGGTGTTAATAAAATATCTCCTAGTTATGTAATTAGTGGACAAACTGTAACACCGCAAATAACAATTTATAACAATGGCTCAACCAACGAAACTACATATACAGTAACTATTACCGATGGTGATACTTACATTTCCACAGTTAATGTTTCAGAAGTTATTGCAATAGGCGAAGAAATAATAATAGATATGGATGCTTATATTCCTATAAGCGGAATTTCTAATTTTACAGCTACAGTTACTGTTGTTGGCGATGCTAATACTGAGAATAACGAACTTGCAATACAATGCTTGGTGATGGAAGAAAGAGATACATATACCTGGAATACACAAGGGTTAAATGTTAATAAAGGACCTGCAATTGTAACATTACCAACTGGTGAGCTAACAAGTGTTATTGAAAATAGTTATGGTTATGCAACTTGTGGCGATTGGGTTGAAAATACATGGTATGTAATATTTAGAGAGCCTGGTATAAACGGATCATATTTTTTAGCAAAAATTGATATTAATTCAGGAGTTACTACAGTTATAGGTGAAATTGCTAATGCTGATGATATTACAGGAATGGCTTATGATGCAACAACATCTATAATGTATATTGCGTCTTACAATGGAACTGGTTCCGATTTTTATAAAATAGATTTAATTACATCAAATATACAATTTGTAGGTGAAATAGATGAAACTGCAATGATAATTGGTATCGCCTCTGATATTAATGGTGATTTTTGGGGTGTTGATATAGAATATGATCATTTTTATCAAATTAATAAAGAAACTGGAGCAGGTACAGATATAGGTGCACTTGGTATTGATTTAGATGGTGTTCAAGACATTGCTTTCGACCGTGATAATGATATTCTTTTTGGAACTCTTTTTGGAATGAATGGTGGTCTTTATACTATTAATACAAATACAGGAGTTGCTAACTTAGTTTCAACTATTGATGCAGAATTAGCTGCTTTTGCAATTCCTTATACAAATATTTCAACGGATTTTATTACATTTTCTTTCCCAGAGCAAACGAGTGATGCTGAAATAAATACCGAAAATCATACTATTAAAATTGAAGTCGCTTATGGAACTGAAATTGATAATCTTGCAGCACAATTTACAACATCTTATGCTGCTGTTGTTGATATTGTTGATGAAAATCAAATAAGTGGGACAACAGTAAATGATTTTACCTCTCCAGTAATTTATACTGTTACTGCCGAAGATGGAGTAACAGAACAAGACTGGACTGTTACCGTTACTATTACTACAAATGTACTTAGTGATGTTGCAACATTAAGTGATTTAACTTATGATGGAACAATTATAACTGATTTTAGTGCTACAATTTTTGAATATAATGTAGAGTTAGAAAGTGGAACTACAGCAGTACCAGTAGTTGTAGGAACTCCAACCGATGATAATGCAAGCACTGAAATAACTGATGCAAATGAACTACCAGGAATTACAACCTTATTAGTAACAGCTGAAGATGGTATTACTACAGAATTATATACAATAAATTTTACAGTTGCTGCAAGCTCTATTAATAATATTTTAGATGGTGAAATTAGTATTTATCCAAACCCTTCAAATGGAGAATTTAGCATAAACGTAAATGATAACTATAATTTAGATATTATTGATATTGCAGGAAGAGTAATAAACTCGATAGTTATTAATTCAAATAGCAAAATTAATATTTCTGAATCAGGAATATATTTCTTGCGTTTCTCAAATAATACAGGAACTTATACCGAAAAAGTTTTTGTAAAATAATAAGAAAATAATTATTGCCCTTTGTATTATGCAGAATTGAGTCCACTCCAAAAAGTCATTTTACCCCTAAATCCCCTAAAGGGGACTTTTAGAACTTTCTGTGTTTCAGTATTTTCCCTTTAGGGGCTAGGGGTAAAAAGTATTGAAATTCAAAAAGTTTAAATTTCCGGAGTGGACTCAGAATTAAAATTTTAGTTCCATAATACAAATGGCAATTTATTGTTATATAAAATTTATTAAACTGAAAATTTTGAAATAGATGAAACACTTCTAATAAAAAAAATAACACACAAAACATTGATTATTGCAATATTACACAAGTAAGTACAAAATAATAGTATGCAGGTGTTATATTTAACTTTTACATAATATTTTAACAGATGAAAAAAATAATTTTAACATTAATCGTAATTTCTTTATTTGCAACATTTCAGTTATTTGCACAAAAATGGGATAAAAAAAATATTACAAAGAATGGTAATGTTGATTTACTTATAGATAGTAAAGCATACTGGCAGAGATTAGCCGATGCAGGCTTAGTTCCTTATAATCCTATAATAAAAATTCCAAATGCAATATATAAAACAAGTAAGATTAATGCAAAAAGTGTAAAAACCGAAGATTCGCCAGATGTTCCCGTAGATGAACCTGGAACTTCTTTTCAAAGCGAGAATTCAATATTTGTTTCACCTATTGACAATTCTTATGTAATGAATTCTAACAATTCAACAACTGTAGGTCTTGATATTTATGGAGCAAATTTTTTTTATTCTGATAATATGGGAGCAGAGTGGAATGGAACAGAACAAGGTGTAGGTGGCGATAATTCAGGCGATCCTGCAACAGCAATAGGTCTTGATGGAAGAATGTATGTTGGTTTTATTCATAATAATAGAGGTCAAGGTGTGTCTTATTCAGAAGATAATGGTATTACCTGGACAAGCGTAGTTGCAGGCGATCCTCCACCAGTAGGCTCAAATAATTTGCTTGATAAAAATCACTTATGGATAGATAATTCGCCTACAAGCCCTTATGTTGGAAATGTTTACGATGCCTGGACACCTTTTGGTAACGATAATAACAGAAATATTGAATTAGTTTATTCAAATAATGGTGGTATATCATATTCAACACCAATAAATATTAGTTCGGGTGTGAATACTGGTGGTCTTAATCAAGGAGTAAACCTACAAACAGGACCAAATGGCGAAGTATATGCAGTTTGGTCAATATATGATTTGTCTAATGCAGACGAATCAGCTATAGGAATGGCAAAATCTATTGATGGAGGACAATCTTTTGCACCAGCATATAGAATTATTGACAATATTAGAGGAATAAGAAAAACAGGAGTATTAAAAAATATGAGGGTTAATAGTTTTCCTGTGATGGCTGTAGATATTAGCGAAGGAGTTTTTAACGGAAATATTTATGTGGTTTGGTCAAATATTGGTACGCCTAACGTAAATACTGGAACAAATGTTAGTATTTATATGATAAAATCTGAAGATGGAGGAACGAATTGGTCGTTACCTATTCGAGTAAATCAAGGAGTTTTCCAAGAGGGTAAAGAGTCATATCAACCATGGATAACATGCGACCCAGTAACAGGAACTTTAAGTGTTGTCTTTTATGACGATAGAAATGTAAGTTCTCAACAAGTAGAAACATGGGTTGCAAATTCGTATGACGCAGGTGAAACATGGGAAGATTTCAGAATAAGTGATGTCGCTTTTACACCATCTGGCATACCTAATATGGCTGCTAATTATATGGGAGATTATCTTGGTATTTCAGCTCGAGGCGGGAAAGTATATCCTGTTTGGACTGATAATAGAGAAGGTACTTTTATGTCTTATGTTTCGCCTTTTGAAACAAATAGTAGAGCCAGACCTACAAATTTGCAAATAGTATTATTGCACGAAACAGGTTCTGTTGAGCTTAATTGGGACTTTGACAATGCAAAATCTTTTCAATATTTTTCAATATATAGAGACGATGTATATTTGGGAACAAGTACAGATACATATTTTTCCGATTTACTTCCGATTTATGGTAAATACGAATACAAAATTTATGCTGTATTTGAAGATGGCGAATCTTTTCCAGCAAAAAATAATATAACTTATGGTAATTATGAAATATCAGCAACCAATGAACTTCATGAGTCTTTGCTTATTAACCAATCATCGGTGCGTACTATTTCAGTAACTAATAACGGAACTATTCCTGTAACATATAATGTAATATCAGAAATTATTTCTGCGAAAAATATAACAAATTATTGTACTGCCAGCGGGGGTGGAGAGTATGAATATATTTCAGGAATTCAATTTGGCGACATTAATAATATTGGAACAGGTAGTAATAATTACACATTTTATTCAACACTTTCAACTAATGTTACTGCAGGTAATACATACCCTATAGGTATTAGCGTAGGAGAAATTGATTCAAATGATGATATTGGTGTTTGGATTGATATAAACCATGACGGCGATTTTGACGATGCCAACGAAAATGTAATTTGTGAAGTTGGTATTGGAAATGCAGGAACTTATAATTATAATTTAACAATACCCGAAAGTGCTGTAGGTGGCGAAACTGTTATGCGTGTGAGACTTAAATGTAATGATATTGATTGTGGTAATCCTTGCGGAGAAACACCTTATGGTGAAGTTGAAGATTATATTATTAATATTAATAGTTGGTTGGAAACAAATAGTATTACAGAAACATTGTATCCTGGTGAAAATTCTCAAATTTTAGTACACTTTTTTTCACAAGATCTTACCTCTGGCAATTATAGTGCAAATATTAATCTATTAAGTTATGAAACTGACGAAAATTTATATACAATTCCTATTACTTTAACAGTTAATAATTCAATAGAACTACAGTCGTTACCAACAGCAGAAAATTCTCTTTTATGCAGTGGAAACGAAACTTCTCTTTATGCAAATGCGAGAGGTGGTAGTGGTACATACACTTATTCTTGGAGTTCTTCCCCCGCAGGTTTTACTTCAAGTAATGCAAATCCTATTGTTTCTCCTTCTGAAAATATGATTTATCATGTAACAGTTAGTGATGGCTTAGCATCAGTAACCGAAGATGTTAGTCTTGTAATGGCAAGTACACCAGAGCAACCAGCACAACCTATAGGACTAGGTTTTTTATGTAAAAATTCTTCAAATGTATTGTATCAAATAACAGAAGTTTCAGATGCTCAATATTATCAATGGTCGGTTTTTCCTACAGAGGCGGGCAGTTTTACCGGAGAAAATATTTTTGGGAATTTTTGTCAACATCCAGACTATATAGGAACAGCTTATATTAATGTAACACCTTATAACTCATGTGGTGTAGGCGTAGAATCCGAAGCTTTTGAAATTAATATAAATGAATCGTTGAATGTTACTATTTCGTTGTATAATGATATAGAGATTGATGATGGTTCTATTGAACTAACAGGAGGGCTTCCTCTGGGTGGAATTTATTCGGGAAACGGCGTAAACAATGGCTATTTTGATCCTGAGATAGCAGGATTAGGTAACCATGTAATAACTTACACATATTCTGCAGGAAATTCTTGCAACGATTTTGCTCAAACTTCTATTAATGTTGTAGAAGATTCTAAAGTTTCTGATGTTTCAAATGAAACAGTAATAATATATCCAAATCCAACAACTGGTAGCTTCTATGTGAAAATTGACTCAAAAGAAAGAGGTCTTAAATTGAATATTATTAATTCTCTTGGAGTTTTGGTTCTTCAAAAGGACATAAAGTTAAATAAATCTCGAAAAACCAACGTTGATTTAAGTAGTTTTGCAAAAGGAATAATAACTCCAAGTCATACAACACACATAAACTACTGCCACACTCCAACAAGATTTCTTTGGGATAGCTTCCATTCATACTTAAAAAACCAAAAATTAAATCCAATAAC
>JAOZLS010000079.1 GCA_029934705.1 Bacteroidales bacterium
ACATTTACAGGCACAGCCTGAAAACATAGAACGACTTAGGCAAAAGCCTAAGCCGAACTTTTTCTTTTATTTATTTTACATAGTCAGTTCAGCGGGGAACATACGCTCATCAATTTTGTTTTTTATAGACTACTATGTACGAAAACTTTGCAAAATAATTTCATAATGCAACAATGTTTTACTATATTTGTATAGATAATCTTTATATTACAGATTATCTGTGTTAAAATATAACATAATGGACTTAATAATAGAAAAAAAATTATCAGAGTATAAAACACATATTATTGATTATGCAACTTTAAAAAGCATTCTTATAAATATGAACTATGTTAATATCAATGATAAAATAAATAGCTTAAAGCAAAAAGGTATTATAAAGTCGGTAAAAAAAGGACTATATATTCATACTTCTGTAATTAATAAAAACATTTTTTTGAAAGAACTTATTTCAAACAATCTGTTAGAAAACCCAAGCTACGTTTCACTAGATTATGCTTTATCCTATTACGGTTTAATACCTGAAACAGTTCACGAAATTACCGCTATTACAACTAAACGCACAAAAGTATTTAAAACTGATTTTGGTGTTTTTTCATATAAACAGATAAAAAAAGAATTATTTGCTTTAGGAATAAAAACAGAAAACTCTCAAAACGGTAATTTTATGATAGCTGGCAAAGAAAAAGCTCTTTGCGATAAAATATATTTTACGAAAGGAGTGAAACTTACTTCTAAAAAAACTATGACTGATTTTTTAGAAAATGATTTAAGAATTGATATAGACAACTTAAGTGATTTTAATATTGAAATTATTTCAAAATATTATAATATTTCTAAATCTAAAAAAATCCAAATCCTACTAAATTTAATAAACGAATTATGAATATAATTGAACAGATGCTTTCAAAATATGACATTAGCTCAGAAAACGAAGTTATAAATGCATTAAAAGAAATTTTTCAAGAAATAGCATTACTAGGATTATACAGAGGGGGCTTTTTTAATAAAGCGGCATTTTACGGAGGAACGTCATTAAGAATTTTATACGGACTAAACAGATTTTCAGAAGATTTGGATTTTACTCTTTTAGAAAAAAACAGTTCTTTTAATATTGAGCATTATTTTAAATACATTACAGAAGAATTTGAGGCTCTCGGAATTACCGTTAGTATAAATACAAAAGAAAAAAGGTCAAAGGTTTCAAATATCACATCTGCATTTTTAAAAAATGATACGTCAATCCATACGCTTGATATCAAAACTGGCGATTTAGAAAATATTCTTGGGGGTATTCATTCAGGAAAAAGATTAAAAATAAAGTTTGAAGTTGATACTAATCCTCCTTTGAAATTTCAAACAGAAGCAAAAACACTTTTAATGCCAGTTACATTTAATATTGTTTCAATGACTTTACCAAACTTATATGCAGGTAAAATGCACGCTGTATTATGTAGGAATTTGAAAACACGAGTTAAAGGCAGAGATTGGTTTGATTTTGAATGGTATGTAAAACAAAATACAAAACTAAATCTTGAACATTTACAAGAAAGGATGATTGAAAGTGGTGATTTAGAAAGTAATACAAAGCTTATTGAAAAAAGATTTGTTGAATTTATGAATAGTAAAATAGACACATTAAACATAGAAAAAGCAATTGAAGAAGTTCGACCATTTATTATGGATCATTCAATATTCAATTTTTGGACAAAAGATTATTTTAGATTATTGACTAGAAAAATTCAATTTATTTGATTATTCAGTTACAATGAGCAAGCAAATTTATTAAACACCGCTATTTTTTAAAATATTCATTCTGTAAGCTAATAAATTCTATGAATAATTTATATCACAAAGTGTATCACAGACTGTATCACAAATGTGTCAAAACAACTGACATTTTAATGAAATAACCGATTTTTTAAACAAACCTGTTTTTCCTTATATAACAAAAACCCCTATAAACAAGGGGTTTTTACAATATAATGCACATTGTGCATATTTTAAAAGTAGCCTCACCGGGACTCGAACCCGGATCTAAAGTTTAGGAAACTTTTATTCTATCCCTTGAACTATGAAGCCGCTACAAAAGTATAAAAGAATTATAAACATTTAAAATTTTTCTACTTTAATAATTTTTACTGGACAAATTTTTGCTGCTTCCAAATTTTCTTCATATTCATCATCGCCAGCAATAGCAATATATATATTCTTCTTTTCGGTTGACTCCAATAAATTACATTTACCATCTGTTTCATCCATTTTCCAGCGTGAAGGTGCTACCTCTACGCAATAATTGCATCCAATACATTTGGGTCTTTGGTGTATAATTCTTATCATAGTCTGCAAATTTGAAACTTTTTTTCCTAAATTTGAACTTTAATTCTTATTAATAGTAAAATTTGTTTTATTTATAAAAATAAGCTTTACTCTTATATTTAAAACACACTGTTTTTTAAGCAATTACAAACAACTAATACCGTTAATGTTTTAATTAATAATTTCAACAAAAAAAATCTAAATAACTAAATGAAAAAATCATATTTTATAATATTCTATATTACCACTATACTACTTTCGTCCTGTGCTCAAATTGGTGTTTTAACTGGTGGCGAATCGGATAAAACTGCTCCAGAGGTTATTTTTAGCGAGCCTTTAAATAAATCGGTTAATTTTAAAGAGAACAAAATTATACTGAAATTTGACGAATTTATTATTACCGATAATATTGAAGGACAATTTTTGTCGTCTCCTCTTCTTACCGAAAAGCCAGAGTTTACTATAAAAAGAAAGACTCTTCATATTAAATTTAACGAAAAACTGAAAGATTCTGTAACTTACTCGTTCAACTTTGGAAATTCAATAAAGGATTATCACGAAAGTAACCCTTTGGAAGATTATCAATTTATTTTTTCAACCGGCAGTCAGATTGACACAATGGAGGTTTCGGGCAAAGCAATTGACTCTTATACACACATTCCTGAAACCGACATGTACATTATGCTTTATAGAGAGACAGAAGATTCTGTTCCTTTAAAGCAAAAACCATTTTATATTACTAAAACAGACTCGTCGGGTAATTTTAAAATAGATTATTTGCGAAAAGGAACATATAAAATTTTTGCTTTGCGTGATTTAGATGCTAATTACATGTTTAACTTACCAAATGAGCAAATTTCATATTCCGATTCTTTAATTACAACGTCTGTAAAAAAAATAACTGAAACCGACTCGTTAAAAGCTGGAACAGTTTTGCATGTAGGCTCAAATAGTGGCGATACTTTACAGACGGATACAGTTATTATTCAAACAAAAAATATTTACTCACCCTCGGCTTTATCATTATTTGTTTTTAAAGAAGATAAACAAAAACAGTTTATTAAGAATTATGAACGAAAAGCTAAAACAAACTTGATATTTGAATTTAATAAAACAATAAATGAAATTGATATTTCGCAAGAAAACTTTGCTCTTAATCTAAAAAACAACATTGTAATTGCTCCTGACACAGGCAAAACAATTACTTATTGGATTAAAGATTCTACTATTTATAATAAGGACACACTTAAATTTATAGTTTCCTATTATAATTTAGATTCTGTTGAAAATAAAGTTATAGAAAGAGACACTATCTTCTTTACTAATAAAAAAGATGAAGAAATTGATTCGGTTTTTACTTCATTTAAACTAAACAGTCCTGAACATGATTATTTTAAGCTTTTTAATATAATATCCGAAACTCCTTTTAATGACTTTTATACCGAAAAGTTTAAACTTTATAAAATAATAGATACATTAGTTAACGATAAACGAGAACAAGCTGTTGTTAAATATCAGCGAATTTCACCTAAAACAATTTTATTTAAATTTAAAAGACCTTTGGTTAAAGACATTGCACTAAACATTAACAATAAACCCGAAAATGACTCATTCTTATATAAAACAGTTTACACCAACAATAGAAAAAATATATTATGTACAATTACCGACACTTCAATTTCAAATATTGATACACTAAAATTAAATGTAAAGTACGACAATGCCTTTTTTTACAATCAGGTACACGATTTTACCGACACAGTAAAATTTATTACCCAAAATCAAAAACTTTTAAGAATAACCAGGAAACACATTGATACTGTAGTTCTTACATTTAATAAGCCTATTAATAATAATGTTGATTTAAGTATTTTTGAACAAAAAGGAGAAAACCGTTTTACCTTTAACACAAATGAAAACACAATAAAAATTAGTATAAAAGATGCTAGTTTTAAAAGTCTTGACACTTTAAAAATTCAACTAAAAACCCTTGACTATATAAATGAAAATAGTGAAGATGTTTATTTTGAAGAAAATTTTAGAGCCATTTACACTTCTAAAAAGCTTCGCATAAAAAAGCATGGACGAAAAACTAAAGATGTTATTTATATTGTGTTTAACGGCAAACTAACAGGAACACCCAAAATTACTCCTATCAATATTAAAAAGAACGATAGGCTTATTATATCTGAAAACATGCTAACCGACGACTCATTGGTTGTTACCTTTAATAATAATGCTGTAAAATTTAAAGACACACTAAAAATTGCTATAACATATAATAAATCTGTACGAAATAATACAACAATTAAAGCTACCGATACAATGAACTTTTTTATAAAAAGAGTTAGGAAAAGACATAGACCTAGAAAAAAAGATAAAGCAGCAATTGTTAATGAAGATAAACTATTACCCGTAAAAATAGAATTACCTGTTGAATGTAATATTACTAAAGATTCTATTTCGGAATTTGGACTAAAATTAAAAGCAGAATGGGAGTTTGAACGAGAATATATTTTAAAAGCAGAAACAGGAGCTATTGTAGATTATTACAATAAAGAATCCAAACAAACCAACTTTAATTTTAAGGTTCGTAAAGAAGATTTTTATGGTAAAATAAATTTATCAATTATAAATATTAAAAGAATAGAAGATTATGACTACCTTCAACCTTTAAAAATAATGCCCGACTCAATTGAATATTCAAATTTAATAGAAGGCGATGTAATTGTACAATTATTAGATAAGGATAACAAAATTGTTCAACAAAGCATTATAACTAAGGATACTAAAATAAATTTTGAAAAATTAGTACCCGATGTTTATAAACTTAAAATAATTTATGATAGAAACTCTAATGGGAAATGGGATACTGGTAATTATTTAAAAAATATACAACCAGAGCGTGTACTCTTCTTCCCAAATAATATAACAATAATATCTAATTTTGAAAACCAATTATTGTGGAGACTAGTACAAAATCTATAAAACTAAAATAATTATACGCATAATTAATTTTCTTTACTACCTTTAGGGTTAGGGGTAAACAAAGAAAATTAATTACACAACAAATAAACTTTAGCAGTTTTGCGGATAACCTATAAAAATAAAATTAATTACTATTGAAAATTAAAAAAACATGGCAAAGAATAAAAATAAAAAAAGTAAAAATAAAAATAAGAGAATTAAATTACCTGTATTTAATAAAAAAACATTAACAAAGTTTATTGTAGATATTTTCAGGAAAAATCCTTCGAGATTATATAACTACAAACAAATAGCTGCAAAGTTAAATGTTACGGATGTTCGCCTAAAACAGTCTATAAATGAAATACTTTGGGGCTTAACCGAAAAAAAAATAATAGCAGAACCTGAGCGAGGCAAATTTTTATATGCAGGTGCAGTTTCAAATATTACAGGTAGAATTGAAATGACAAAAAGCGGAGCAGCTTATGTTGTATCGGACCAAACTGTTGATGATGTATATATAGCCCGCCAAAATATGAACAAAGCACTACATGGCGATGAGGTAGAAGTATATATTTATGCAAGAAGAAAAAGATCAAAGCCAGAAGGCGAAGTTATTGAAATTATAAAAAGAGCTAAAACCGATTTTGTAGGAGTGCTGGAAGTAACTAAAAATCACGCTTTTTTAGCGGTAACAGAACGACGAATGCCTTATGATATTTTCATTCCTATACACAGTCTCAAAAAAGGACTTGACGGACAAAAGGCAATTGCTCGCATAACAGAGTGGAAAACTAATGCAAAAAACCCTACAGGAAAAATTATTGATATACTAGGCGAAGTAGGCGAAAACAATACTGAAATGCACGCTATACTTGCAGAGTTTGGCTTACCATACAGTTTTCCTAAAGAGCTAGATAAGCAAGCCGAAAAAATTGAAGCAGGAATTACACCCGACGAAATTGCAAAAAGAGAAGATTTTAGAGAAACTACTACTTTTACTATTGACCCTGCCGATGCAAAAGATTTTGATGATGCACTTTCTTTCAAAATTCTTGAAAATGGAAATTACGAAATTGGAGTTCACATTGCAGATGTTTCGCATTATGTAGAAGAAGGCTCAGACATTGACAAAGAAGCTTACAAACGTGCAACCTCAGTTTATCTTGTTGATAGAACAATACCTATGTTGCCCGAACGTATTTCAAACTTTATTTGCTCGTTAAGACCTAATGAAGAAAAGCTCACATACTCGGTTATATTTGAAATTGACGATTCGGCAAACATCATTAATGAGCGTTTTGTAAGAACTGTTATTAATTCTGACAGAAGATTTACTTATGCCGAAGCCCAAGAGGTTATTGATACGGGCGAAGGTGATTTTTCTTCAGAAATACTAAAAATGAATGAGTTAGCAATTAAATTAAGAAAAGCGAGATTTAAAACTGGTGCTATTTCTTTTGAACGCTCCGAAATAAAATTTAATCTTGACGAAAAAGGAAAGCCTGTAAGCATTTATTTTAAAGAATCGAAAGAAGCAAATAAGCTAATTGAAGAGTTTATGCTTTTAGCAAATAAACATGTTGCGGAAAATGTTGGTAAACCAGAAGGTAATAAAAAAGTTAATACGTTTATATACAGAGTTCACGACCAGCCAGATATAGAAAAACTATATAATTTTTCAAACTATATTAAGCGTTTTGGCTACGAGTTTAAGTTAAATAACGAAAAAGAAATTCCAAAATCTCTTAACAATATATTATCGCAAGTAAGAGGAAAACCCGAACAAGATATTATCGAGCAATTAGCTGTTAGGTCAATGTCGAAAGCAATTTATTCAACCGATGCTATTGGGCATTATGGTTTGGCTTTTGATTGGTATAGTCATTTTACTTCGCCAATTAGGCGATATCCCGATTTAATTGCCCACCGCTTACTATTTTATTACACTCATGGAGGTAAATCGGTTAGCAAACATAAGTATGCCGAAAAATGTAAACAATCGTCGTATATGGAGCAATTATCGGTACAAGCCGAAAGAGCTTCGATTAAATATAAGCAGGTAGAATTTTTACAAGACAAGCTAGGCAGTTATTTTGATGCTGTAATTGCAGGAATTACCGAAAGAGGAATGTATGCCGAAATAATAGAAAATAAAATAGAAGGCATGATTTCTATTAGAGACTTAGATGATGATTACTACGTATTTGACGAAAAAAACTATTGTCTTATTGGTGAACGAAAAAAGAAAAAATATCAACTTGGCGATTTAGTAAAAGTTCAACTTATACGAGCAAATCTACAAGAAAGATTAATCGATTTTGTTTTAGCTGAAGAAGATTAAAATTAGTAGTATTTATAAGCAATTGGTGATTGCCTGTTTTAGGTGTTTTTACCATAGCCGTCAAGCTAAGCACCAAAGGTGCGGAATAAAATTGGTATTATTTATAATTGGTATTACACACCTTTGGTGCTTAAAATCAAAGAAAACACATTGCGTCCTAGCCATTCTGGCTAGGCTAATGATTGCCGCACCGTTGGTGCTTTATACCAATAAAACCATATTGGTAAAACAAATTTTGTATTACTCTCCAATATCAGGTTTCCATTTATAATATTTAATTAATTTTGGAAATGCCTCGGGTTTAAAAACAGACGATTCAGTAAAAAGCCGAAGGCATTCTTCCAAGCCCTCGGTAACTCCTGGGTGAGGATGAACGGTTTTATAAACTTGTTTTAAACCTTGCTTTTCGCCAATTAGGTGAGCTACCGATACTATAAATGCTGATGCTTGAGGTCCTGCAGCTCGCATTCCTAAAATTCTATCGTTACCATCGTCGCTAATAATAATTTTAACAAAGCCTTTTGTATTACGCATTGCTATTTGCCTGCTAACTAACTCATTTGAGTAATAACCAACTTTATATGATTTTTTTATAGCTCTTAATTGTTTCTCGTTTTTACCTACAGCTGCTACTTCGGGTTTAAAAAACATTAGGGTTGACATGTTTTCGTAAGTAATTGCATTTTCAACTATTCCAAACATTGTATCGGCAATATACCTTCCCTGTAACTGTGCTACATTGTATAATTGTCCATGCCCCGTTATGTCTCCCGAAGCATAAATATTACATTTTCCAACATCGTTTATTTCACAAAAATCATTCATTCCAAGCACTCCCCTCTTGTCGGGTTCAAAACCAATTTTTTCTAAGTTTAAATTCTCCGTATTTGGAACTCTGCCAATAGCAATTAAGGCAACATCAACTTCTATAACCTTGCTATGCCCATCGTCGTAATCCAATACAACTTCTAAATAATTTTCTTTTTTTCGTATTGTATTTAATCTCGCCTCATAATGTATTGTAACATCATTATTTTCAAGGCTATTAGATACAAAGTCGGATAAATCATTATCTTCAAAAGGTATAACTCTCTCTGTTCTATCCAGTAAGTGTACTTTTGTTTGTTTAAAGTTTGAAAATATTGTAGCAAACTCACAACCTATTATTCCTGAACCAATTATTATCATTCTTTCAGGAAACTTTTTTAAATTAAGGATTGTTTCAGAATCTACAATTTGCTTACCATCTACAGGAAGCCCAGGATAAGAACGAGGTCTAGAACCTGTCGCTATCACAAAGTGTTCTCCATAAATAATTTGCTTTTCATCTTCGGTTTCTACTTCAACACTATTACGATTTATAAATTGAGCAAAACCATAAACTAATGTAACAGAGCCTTTTCTATTTTTTTCTTTTGAAAAAGTTTCTATTTGCGATAAAATTTGATATTGTTTATCCTTGGCTGCCTGTATTACTGTTTTCTTTACTTGATTATAATCAACTGACAAGCCCGAAGCTCTATAACCACGATTAACAAGGCTTGCAATTGCATAATCAGAAGAAAGTTCCCATAAGGTTTTTGAAGTTAAAGCTCCATTCATTATTCCTGCACCACCAATATGTTTTGCTTCAATTATACAAACATGTTTTCCATAATCAATGGCTCGCATTGCTGCCGAAAAACCTGCAGGTCCGCTACCTATAACAACTAAATCAAATTTATCCATTTTATAAAAGTTTTTACAAATATAAGTATCTTGTTTTAAATTGAAAAGAATAAGACACGAATGTCTTTAATTCAGATAATTTAAAAAAACCGATAATAAAATCAATTCCCCCTTTTTAAGGGGGTTAGGGGGATTTAAACGATTATAAAATTTATTGACACATTTTACTTATATATATTACTCGGAAAAAATGCCCCTTGCCCTCCCGAAATAATCGGGACAAGCTATTAAAAGGGAGAATTTGGTCATACATTTATATAAGATGACGGATAAATAATAAATAGCATATTGTTACCGAAGCCTTCGGTTATTAATTCATTTTTTGTAACTATTTACACCAAAGTTAAAGTTTTTACCGAAGGCTTCGGTTTAACAAACAATAACAAAACATTAAAAATAAATAAATTAAAAAAAAAAAAAAAAAAAAAACGCATAGTTTTATAACTTTTTATAAGAAAATTTATTTTACATTCGTTTTTTTAAACTTAAAAAACATTAAAATGAAAACATTAACTTTATTTACCTTATTATTAGCATTCTCAATTTCTTCATATAGCCAAATATATGTTGAAGGCGTTAACATTAACGAGACAGATGTAGAATACTGTTTATTAACTTACTCTAAAACCGGTAGCTTCTATATTGATTACGGACAAGACAAAGCTAAGAAAAACGGATCAGTAACTGATAGCAATGGGAATGACAAATCTATTGTAAGATCAACAGTAGCATTAAACTTATTTGCAAAAAATGGCTGGGAAGTCGTTAGTCACAATACGCTTTTGGTACCTTATTCTGGTAATGTTTGTACATATTTATTAAGAAGAAAAAAGGACTAAATTTTAATTAGAGTCTGACTATAAAGTAGATTTAAACTCTCAGGGTTTTAGTGTTTGCAAAAATTTATAATAATAATTGTTTTGCATATCAACTAATTAACACAAACCCTGAGGGTTTATTTACCTAAGATTTTACTTTATGGACAGTATCTACGAGTAGTTGTTACCATTAGTAAAGTACAATTAGACTTCCTAAATCATAACGATTTAGGAAGTTTTTTTTTTATTACAGTTCCTCAGTTTCAAGAAAAAAATCAATTAAAAATTAAGATTGAAATAAAAAAATTACATTTGCATACATAATATATTAAGAAATGAAAGTGACAACTTTGCCAAAGTTCACGTATATTTATATCAAGCTTAATTATTAAAATCAGAATAACTAACAAATTATAACTTTGGCAAAGTTTAACAAACAATTATAAAAAACATTAATGAAAATAGAAATAACAAGCCCCGATTTTACAAAAATCACAGATAAAAATGCTATAAAACTATACAGTTCAGTTTTATCAGAGAATAAATATATGGTTGCAGGCTCTACGGTTTCAGCTGGTTTTCCTGCTTATGCCGAAAACTTTAAAACCGATCCTATTTCGATTGATAAATTTCTTGTAAACCGCCCTGAAAGCACTTTTATTATTGAGGTTTCTGGCGAGAGCATGATTGATGCTGGGATTTACCCAAACTCGTATGTTATTGTTGACACCTCGGTTAAAGCTCAAAATAAAAGTATTGTTGTAGCACGCTATGCCGATGATTTTTTAGTAAAACGGCTTTATAAATTTGAAGACTATGCTTTACTAAAGGCTGAAACATCGGAGGGAAATTATCCAGATATAAAACTTACTGCCGAAGATGATTTTGAAATTTGGGGTGTAGTAGTTGGCACATTCAAAAAAATATAAATGAGCAATACAACGCAATGGCAAATCATAATTGATGCAAATTCATTTTATGCTTCAGTCGAAAAAGTATTTCGTCCGGAGTTGCGGACCAAACCTGTTGCTGTATTGTCTAACAACGACGGTATTATTGTTGCACTGTCCTCCGAAGCCAAAGAGCTAGGTTTTAAGCGTGGCGATGCCGTACATCTTATTCAGAAAGAAATAAGAGAAAAGAAACTGCATTTATTTTCTTCAAATTATATTTTATATTACGATTTTTCTAGGCGAATAGAACAAATTGTATCACGTACTTTTGTTCATGTTCAAAAATATTCCATTGATGAAATGTTCGTAAGCTATAAATCGGCTAAATCTGTTGAACATTTACGAGCTTTGCTAAAAAAAGTAAAGAACGATGTTTTTCAAGAAACAAAAGTACACGTTTCCATAGGGGCAGCCTCAACAAAAACCTTGGCAAAGGTTATGAATCAATATGCAAAAAAAGACAAACGATACAAAGGCGTTGCGATTTTGCAAGATAACGAACTGCTAAAACGAGCTTTAGATAAATTTCCGGTAGAAAACGTTTGGGGTATTGGCAGACGTGGAACTGAAAAATTAAGATTAAATAATATTCACACAGCTTGGCAATTTTCGCAAAAGCATGATTCGTGGATACGTAAACATTTCACGGTAACTGGATTGCGAACAGCAAAGGAACTTAGAGGTATAAATGCTGTTACAATTGCAGATTTTTTGCAAGATAAAAAAAGTATTATGTGTTCACGCTCGTTTGGGCAAGCTGTTAAAAATTATAAAGATTTAAAAGCAGCATTGGCCGATTTTGTTGAAGAAGCAGCTGAAAAACTACGAAAACAGAAGTCTGTATGTAAAACGGTAAGTGTATTTGTTTCTTCATATCCACCCAAAGGTGAAAAATATGGCTATCGTAAAAACATTCAATTAGAACTACCATATTTTGCAAGTGATACAATTCATATTACAACTATTGCATTTATGGGATTAGAGCGTATTTTCAAAACAGGAGAACGCTACAAGAAAGCTGGTGTTATCTTGGGTGAATTTACCTCAGAACAAAATCTACAATATAGCCTTTGGGACAATATTGAGAAAATACAAAAATATAGAAATCTGTATCAAAAAGTTGATTTCATAAATAGTTCTGAAGGACGAATATATCTTGCTGTTCAAAATATTGATAATGCAAAACATGCTATTAAATTAAATCATAAATCGCCACAATATACTACCAATATTGCTGAAGTTTTAAAAATTGATATGGGTTGAGGTATGGGTTAAGGAGCTTGCAATGCCTTGTTTATTGTACCGTTTTATATTCTTCTTTTGTTAGAGTTCCTTCTATTTGAAAAGAAAAATAATATTTCAACTGTTTTTTCTTCTTTCAATCTATAATATATTGTATACAGTTTATTAACA
>JAOZLS010000387.1 GCA_029934705.1 Bacteroidales bacterium
TCCCTGCGGTTGGCGATTCTGTAATATTAATATATAAAGGATATTTGTTAAGCGATGAAACTATTGTTTTTGATGAAAAAACTATAATTGAGCCTGGAGTTTATATTTATAAAGTAGAAAATGTAATTCCTGCTTGGGAAGAAATTATAGGATACATGAAAATAGGAACTTCGGCAAAAGTAATTATACCCTCCAATTTGGCTTATGATAACAAGCAAGCAGGAGTAATTCCTCCCTATTCCACATTAATATTTGAAATACGAATTTTAGATATAAGACAATAATAAATGAATGAATATTTAAACATTATTACCGACTGGGTATTAGTTAATTATATTGAATTGTTGGCAACTGTATCAGGTCTTTTATACATATACTTTTCAGTAAAGCAAAATATACTTCTTTGGTTATTCGGAATAATATCTTCGGCATTATATATATATGTATATTTTTCGGCAAAATTTTATGCCGATATGTCGTTGCAATTTTATTATTTAGTAATAAGTTTTTACGGATGGTATTTTTGGATTTTTGGGAAAACAAAAAATAGCCAAACTTTAAAAATAAGTAGGACCAATAAAAAAACAGCACTTGTATTATTGGCATTAACAATATTATTTTTTGGAATTTATGTATTTATTTTAAAATTTACAGATACTGATGTTATTTATTGGGACTCTTTTACTACAGCTGCAGGGATTACAGCAACGTGGATGCTTGTTAAAAAGAAAATAGAACAATGGATTATTTGGGTAATAGTAGATTTTGTATCAATAATATTATATGTTTATAAAGAATTATATATTACTGCAATTTTATTTGTGGTTTACACCATTTTAGCTGTTGTAGGCTATTATCAGTGGAAAAAAGACCTTGATATTGAGGTTCAAAAGCAAATAGTGTAGCCAAATAATTGTCTTTATATGAAAAATGATATAATAAATAGAATTGTAATTACAGGACCTGAATCTACAGGCAAATCAGAATTGTCAATAAATTTGGCAAAACACTTTAATACAATTTATGTAAAAGAATTTGCAAGAGATTATGTGTTAAGTATAAATAGAAATTATAGTTATAATGATGTTGAAATAATAGCAAAAAAGCAGATAGAGCAACTTACACTTAATTATAAGGATGCAAATAAGTTTATTTTTTTTGATACTGGATTAATAATTACAAAGATTTGGTTTAAAGTTGTTTATAATAAAGTTCCAAAATTTTTACTTGATGCTTTAGAAAATATAAAAATAGACTTTTTTCTATTATGCTACCCCGATATTGAATGGATATCCGATGACGTTAGGGAGAATGGTGGCGAAAATAGAATGAAATTATTTTATGAATATAAGAAAGAACTAGATAAGCTTAATTTTAATTATGAAATAGTAAAGGGTATTGGTCAAATAAGAACAGAAAATGCTCTTAGGCTTTTATCTTCGGCACAAGGTTTGCATATTAATTAATGAAATGATATTTTTTACGTTAAATATTTAAAGTATTTATTTCAAAAAGGAAAATAATTGTATAATAATAAATTGAACGAACATGAAAAAGAACATAACATTAATCGTATTAAGCCTGTTTTTACTGGCAGGATTAATAAAACCTACAGAATCTTATGGGCAAATAACTAGTTCTGACGATATAAATTCAGAAAGTATAGTGTATTGGTTTGATATAAATTTTAGAATTGTAACCGACACTAAAACAAAACTTAAAAGTTATAGTGTTAGGCGTACAAGTAACCAAATAAAAGCAGCAACAATTATTGAGTATGATGAGAAATTATGGGAGGCTTTAAGTCGAGGAGGTTTGTTTCCTGTAGGACCTTTTTCAAATTATGATGAGGCAGACCAAGCAAAAGTGTATTATAATATTGGTAAAGAGGAAAAACAAGATAGTTTGTTTGAAGCAGGAAGAACTGTTTATTGGTTTGTATTACGAGTAAAGCGACGTAAACGCTCAAATTCGTGGGAGCTAATTAGAATACCTGGTGCAATTGCATCTGGAGACTATGACCTTTTTCAAACCTTTTTAGAAACAAATTTATCAGCCAATGTTTTAACAATTGGACCTTTTTGGAATCAACCAGAAGCAGAGGAAGCAAAAAGAAGATATAGATTACATTAAAAATATATTATACAAAAAAAAAGCTTGTTTTTAAACAAGCTCTTTTTTTTATTTTTCATTATAAAGAATATTTCTCCGTTCTTGAATTTTTTCGTCAATTATATAATCGTCGTAATCCATTAGTTTGTCAATTATTCCATTAGGAGTAATTTCTATAACTCTATTACAAACCGACTGTATAAATTCGTGGTCATGAGACGACATAATAACATTTCCTGTAAATTTCTTTAAAGTATTATTAAATGCCTGAATAGATTCTAAGTCAAGATGATTTGTTGGAGTATCTAACAATAATACATTTGCATTTGAAATCATCATTTTTGAAAGCATGCAACGCATTTTTTCTCCACCCGAAAGTACTTTTATCTTTTTGTATATTTCTTCATCCGAAAAAAGCATTTTCCCTAAATACCCTCTTAAAAACATCTCGCTAGTATCTTTTGAATATTGACCAACCCAATCAACAAGAGACATGTCATTTTCAAAAAACTCTGAATTGTCTAAGGGTAAATAAGCTTTGGTAATAGTTTGTCCCCATTCAAAAGTTCCTGTGTAGTCTTTATCTCTTCCGTTAATAATTTCAAAAAAGGCAGTTAATGCTCTACTATCTCTGGAAAGGATAATTATTTTATCATCTTTTTCAATAGTAAACTCAATATCTTTAAAAATAGTTTCACCATTAATAGCTTTGCTTAGTCCGTAAATTTCAAGAACTTTGTTTCCTGGTTTTCTTTCAGGCGTAAAAATTATACCAGGGTATTTTCTTGTCGAAGGCGTAATTTCTTCAAAATTAAGCTTTTCAATCATTTTTTTACGACTAGTTGTTTGCTTAGATTTTGCAACGTTTGCACTAAATCTTGCAATAAACTCTTGAAGTTCTTTTTTCTTCTCTTCTGCTTTTTTGTTTTGAGATTTTAATTGTCTTAAAGCTAATTGGCTAGATTCGTACCAAAAACTATAATTACCGGCAAACTGCTTTACTTTTCCAAAGTCAATATCAACAGTGTTAGTACAAATTGCATCTAAAAAGTGCCTGTCGTGAGAAACAACAAGAACTGTATTGTCATAATTTGCTAAATAATTTTCAAGCCAATTTACAGTTTCAAGGTCAAGGTCGTTTGTTGGTTCATCTAAAAGTAGATTATCTGGATTTCCAAAAAGAGCCTGAGCTAAAAGAATTTTTACTTTTTCTTTAGCACTAACGTCTTTCATTTTCTTATAATGAAGGTGTTCTTTAATTCTCATTCCACTAAGAAGAAATGCAGCATCACTTTCGGCATTCCAACCGCCCATTTCTCCATATAAAGTTTCAAGATCGGCAGCTTTTAGTCCATCAGCTTCAGTAAAATCAGCTTTCTCATAAAGAGCATTTTTCTCTTGCATAATTTTCCAAAGTCCTGTATGTCCTATTAATACCGTGTCTAAAACAGAGTATTCATCAAATTCATTATGATCCTGTCTTAATACAGAAAGCCTTTCGCCAGGGCCTAGGCTAATTTTTCCTTTAACAGGGTCAATATCTCCAGCAATAATTTTAAGGAAAGTAGATTTTCCAGCACCATTAGCACCAATTATTCCGTATATATTTCCATCTGTAAATTTAAGATTAACATCTTGGAAAAGTATTTGCTTTCCAAATTGAATTTTTATGTCTGAAACCGTAATCATTTATATCTATTTTTTTATGGGGTGCAAAGGTAATGTTTTTTATTTTTTTTGTAGCATTTTTAGTATTTAATTATTTAATGCTATAATTATTCAATAATACAAAATAAGCCAGAGGTATATTCAACTATCTTATACCAAATGAATTTCAAAGTTGCCGAAATAAATTCAAAATATTTTTTTGTT
>JAOZLS010000388.1 GCA_029934705.1 Bacteroidales bacterium
CCAATTTTTTCAGATAATTCTCTGTACATTAATCCGTTGTATGCTACTTTTTTGTTAAGCAAAAATGTTTTAAGTTTAATGTATAGTTTTGGTAAAAGATTCCAAAGTTCAATGAATTTTTGTTTCTCTTTGCTGTCTTTTTCAGGAGAAAAGTTTACCCAAAAATTTTTCAGAATTTCTTTTTGTTCATCTGTTAACCAGTCAAAGTGAGAATCAATTTCTTGAGTGTCTTTTATGTTTTTAAAAATCGATTCGGGGTCAACAAGCCAACTATCAATTTCGTTAAAATCGTTTAAAATAATTTCACCTAATTTATAAAAGGAGTCGAAATTATATTTTTGTGCATTTTCGTTATCTTTTACTGTTTCAGTAAATATATCGAACAGATCAAAAATTAGGCTAAGCCTGTCGGGTTCAGCAAGTTTAGTAAAATTACGTACTAAAATACGAATTTCTTTCATTTCTGGTGCAAAATCTGTTTTTCCAAGTACTTCGGCATAATATTTTCTAAAAAATATTTTGGTTCTTTTATTTGGGAAAACAAAGCACAGTTTTTGTAATTCTAAGTTGTGCTTTTCAATTATATTTTGTGCTGTTTCTTTTAAAAACGGGGTCATTAATTTTGTTATTGATTGTGCTTAATTACTCAAAAAATCATTTAATTCTATAATAGCTTGTTCCCATTTAGTATTAATTTCTTTAATTGCTTTGGTTGCAAAGTCTAAATCGGTGTTATTGTGCTCAATTTCTTTTGCTTTTATTGCTAATTTTTCTATACCCAAGTATCCTAATGAACTTTTAAGTGAATGGGCTGATACTTTTAGCTTTTCAGATTCAGAGTTTTGTATAAAATTATTTGTTTTTGCTAGAAGATCATCTATTGTGGTTTTGTATAAGCCTATAATTGTCTTTAGTCTTTCTGGATTATTTGCATATAGTGAGGTTAAAATTGATAGGTCTATTACCGAGTATTCTTTATTTGTCATTTTTATATTCTTTTTTGTTGTTTTACTAACTTGCTTATTTGTATATTTCTTTATTACTTGTAAAAAGTCATCAAAAATAAAAGGTTTAGATAAGAAGTGATTCATTCCAGATTTGTATGCTTTTTCTTTAAATTCTTTCATTGCATGTGCCGACAGGGCGATTATTGGAGTTTGTGTATCACCTTCTTCATTTTCACGTATATATTTAGTTACTTCATATCCATCAATATCAGGTAGTTTTATATCCATAAATATTAAATCGTATTTATTTTTTATAGCTTTTTGTTTTGCTATTAAACCTGTTTCGGCATAATCTAATATTATATTGTTTGTGTTTGCTGAAATAATATCTTTAACTAAAGTTCTGTTTACACCATTGTCTTCTACTAATAATATGTTGTAGGTTACATCTTTTTTTAATGTGTAATTTATGTTTTCTTTTTTATTAGTTTTTCTTGTTTTGTACTTAGTAGTGTCAAAAGGTAAATTAAAAGTAAAATGAGCACCTTCTTCTTCATTTCGTAACAAATTTATTCTTCCTCCTAGCAAATTTACTAGGTTTTGTGTTATTGAAAGCCCTAAGCCAGTGCCGCCAGGATGAACTATTTCACTGTCAATTATTTGCCCAAATCTGCTAAAAATAATATTTTCTTTATCTTCTGGTATTCCAGGTCCAGTATCTTTCACATAAAAATTTATATCTTTATTTTTATGTGTTTTATAACCAAAGTTAATACTTCCTTCATTTGTAAATTTAAGAGCATTACCTACGAGGTTTATTATTATTTGGCGAAATCTTACTGGGTCTGTAAATAATATTAATTCATTTTCAGTTTCTTTATTTAGAATTAATGAAATATGTTCTTTTTGCATTATAACTTTTTGCTGGTTAAAGCTTTCAAGTATTTCATCTAAAATGATATTTATATCGCAATATTCTTTTTGAATTGTTAATTGTCCTGCTTCAATTTTTGCAACATCAATAATGTCATTTATTAATTGCATAAGGTTTTGTCCACCTCTATTTATATAATCTGCATATTTCTCTCTAGTTTCTTTAGGTAAATGTTCTTGAGTTAGCAATTTTGAGAACCCTAAAATTGCATTCATAGGAGTTCTAATTTCATGCGACATATTAGCCAAAAAAGCACTTTTTAATTTATCGGATTGTTCTGCTTTTTCTTTAGCAAGTTCTAATTCTCGCTTATCTTCTTCTTGTTTTGTTATGTCTTGTATCATTGCTCTTATTTTACCATTAACATCTTTGGTAAAATATTCAATTTTAGACATTATGTTTATATATACTATTTTTTGTATTTTTTTATTAAAAATCTTGAATGCAAATTCGTTAATTCCTTCTTTTTCAGGTTTAAGAAGCTTTAATAAAACTTCTTTTGAGTTATCTATTATTATTTCTCCAATATCTTTAATATCAAAGTGTTCTTGTTTTAACGAAAAGCCAAAAATTCTTTTTGCTTCATTTGATAAAATTACTTCGTTTGTATTTTTATCTATTTCGCATCTACCTAATTTTGCTATTGATTGTGCATATTGTAATTCTCTTGTAACTTTTTTCATTGAATATTGAGCTTTGTTTAGCTCAACTGCCCGTGCAACATGGTCGGAAACAAATTCCATTATTTCAAAGTTCTTGGTTGGCATATCAGTTTTTACGTGATAATTTTGAGTAACCATAACTCCAATAGTTCCCGATTCTGTTTTCAGAGGAATTCCTATCCAAAAAGGAGAGGGAGTACCAATAATTTTAAATCCTCCTTTTTTTACAAGTTTTTTTGTGATTTTCGAATTCATGAAAAAAGGTTTCCCTTTTCTACGAACAAAATCTGTCGCACTTTGCGATAAGTCGTAACTTGAAAATGTATCTATATTGTCATATTCGTCAATAAAGTAGGGGAATGTATATTTTTTAGTAGCTTTATCGTATAGAGCAACAAAAAAGTTTGTAGTATCAATGATTTTACCTAGTTGATTACGAATAAATTCTAAATAATCTGATAAATTATCGTAGGAAGAGCCACTTTCCGATATGTTTAATAGTACATTTAATATTCTTTCATTTTTTTTACGAGGTGTAATATCTGTATAATATACAACTACTCCTATTACTTCATTTTTGAAGTTTTTAACAGGCTTGTATATATCTTTATAATAAAATATTTTATTGTCTAAGCTATAATTTCCTATTTGGCTAAATTCTGCCCCACTTAAAGATTTTTCTAAAAGCTTCTTCTCTTTATTTATGTCCTCATAGTCTTTAAAAACGTCTAAAACTGAATCACCAATATTAATTGTTATATCAAATGTTTCTATTAAATATTTTTTATAAGCGTTATTAAATAAGATATACTTAAAATTTTTATCAATTGCATATAATTGAATATTTCCAGGCATCTCAACTAAAATTGCTAAATAATGTTTTAAGGCATTATCTTCAAGCTTATCTGTTATACTTATATGTTTATTATTCACGGTTAATTTAGTTATTAGAAGTAAGAGCGTTTTTTATTTTGCCTAAAAACAATAGGAAATAATACTGCAAATTTTTAATTTATATAATATTATTTCTGCTTGTTTAAAAAACCTTCTAGCAGTTCAAATAGTTCCGAAATTTTTATTGGTTTTGTTATATATGCATCACAGCCAGCAAGTTCGCTTTCTTTTTTTTCGCCAACCATGGCATAAGCAGTTTGAGCAATTACAGGTACATTTCTAATTTTCTTAATAATTTTTGTTGCTTCGTAACCATTTGTAATAGGCATTTTAATATCCATTAATATTAAATCAATATCAGGAGTATTCTTAAAAATTTCTATAACATCTTGCCCAGTATATGCTCTAAGCATGTTTACTTTTGTTCGTTTTAAAGCTTCAAAAAGCAACATGTAGTTCATGTCTTCATCTTCGGCAACTAATATTTTTTTATTCGACCAGTCGTTCATATTCTTTATACTTTGTGGTAAAAATATTAAA
>JAOZLS010000080.1:0-12419 GCA_029934705.1 Bacteroidales bacterium
TAGAAGCTGGTAATCTATTGGTTGAGATGAATAGAACAACTCGTTATTTATCAACAGACTATGTTGCCGATAAAATTGTTTCTCAAGATAAATTTACTATGCTAATTGATTTAAGAACTCCCGAAGAGTATAATGAATTCCATTTACAAGGAGCAATCAATATACCTTTAGCCAATATTTTGGATAAAGATGAAGAGGGCGATTATGCATGGGAATATATTTTAAATCAAGATATTTATACAAATGTTTTTTACTCTAACGGTACCGTTTATGCAAGTCAGGCTTGGATGTTATTAAGACGACTTAATTTTAAAAACAACTATATTATGGAAGGCGGTTTAAACGAGTGGTTTAATACTATTATTTACCCACCACACCCAGGAGTAGAAGCGTCGGATGCACAAATGGCACAATATACTTTTAGGCAAGCAGCCTCATTATATTTTGGAGGAGCAGCCCCACAAAGTAGTAGCTCAGCAGGAACACCAATGCCTGTTGTAAAAAAGAAAAATAATAAAAAAGAAGAAGGCGGTTGTTAAAAAATTGCTAAAACAAATAATATATAAGATATGAAAATGGATCATCAATTAGGACATAAGGAACATCAAAAGGTATCTAATCTTCTGCCTACTATTGGATTAATATCTGTGTTAATTATTATTTTAGGCTTAGTTTTTATGAATTCACCGAAGAACTCTTACAAAATATCGGTAAATGAAATGAAAGAAGTTGTGCTTGAAAGACAATACCTTTTAAGACCACCTAAAGTAATAGATATTTTACAAAATAGCGATACAATGTATCAGTTTATCGATTTACGTTCGGCTCCTGAATATTTGGAAGGACACTTAAAAGGTGCAATTAATATACCTAAGCATAAAATTTTATTAGACGAATATAAAGATATTTTAAATCAAGACAATAAAATTAATGTATTGTATTATAGCGACGATCAATGTATTGCTTGTAGTGCATGGATGCTTCTTAGGCAACTTGGTTACAAAAACAACATGGTTTTACAAAGTGGATATCAATTTATAAAAGCGAATATGATAGATGATTTCTCACCAATGAAAGCAGGATACTCCGACGAAAGACCCTTGTATAATTATAACGAGGCAATTAATAGTAATTCAGGTGTCTCTAGTACAAACTCTTCTTCTAATACAAACCAAATGATGCCAATTGTTAAAAAGAAAAATAAGAAGAAAGAAGAAGGTGGTTGCTAAATATAATGGTTCGTTAAATTTTGGCAAACTTTGAACTTGTAAATGTCTAAAATGCTAATAATAAGAGATATAGCTAACAAGTAGCAACTTTGCCAAAGTTCTCTAAATTAATGATTTACAAAAAAGTAACGAACAATTATAAATAAATAAACTTGTAAAATAAGAATAATGAGAAAAAATATATTAATAATTATTGCACTTGCCGTATTTAGCATATTTAATTATGGATGCGGAGGCGATTCTAGTTTTGAAAAAAAAGAACTTGTTCTTGAAAACGTAGATACCGAAGCTGATAGATCTGAAGCTGTTTTTAACTTTTTAGAAAAGTCAGGTAGCTTTATTAATAAAAAAGCTATACCTACACTAATTTCAGCCGACGATGTTTATCAAAATCTTGGAAGTTTCCTAGTTATCGATATTAGAAAACATGGCGATTATGTCGATGGACATATTGATGGAGCTATAAATGTGCAAGCAAATGAAGTTTTAAATTATTTTAAAACAGTAAAAAACACTTCGCCTTACGAAAAAGTTATTTTAACATGTTATAGCGGACAAAAAGCTTCTTATGTTACAATGTTCTTACGTCTTTTAGGATATAATAATGTATATTCGTTAAAGTGGGGTATGAGTTCGTGGGACAAGAGTACTGCCGAAGCAAAATGGCTTAAAAATTCAAGCTCTGCTTATATTAATGAACTTGAAAAAATACAAAATAATAAAACCCAAACAAAAAAATACCCAGTAATTAAGTCGAAACAAAAAACTACTTATCAAATAGTAGAAGAGCGAACTAATATGCTATTAGAAAAAGCTGACTTTTTAATTAAAGCAGATACACTTTTTGCCGACCCATCAAAATACTATATAATTAACTATTGGCCTCAGCATAGCTACGAAAAAGGTCATATAGAGGGAGCATTTCAGTTTGATCCAAAACATTCTTTAACACGTAATACAAAACTTTCTGCTTTACCAATTGACAAGCCAATATTATTATATTGTTACACAGGACAACATGCTGCTTTTGCAGTAGCATATCTTAATTTATTGGGTTACGAAGCATATTCTTTAGCCTATGGAGCAAATGCTATTATGCACTCAATGCTAGTTTCGCCTATTGGGCATGCCTTTACAATGAAAGAAGTGAAAAATTATCCGCTAGTACAAGGCGAAAATCCATCAATAGGAGGCGTAAAAGTTACAAAACCAAATAGTGCATCTAACAATACCACGCCAATGCCAATGGTTAAAAAGAAGAAGAAAAAAGGAGAAGAAGGAGGATGTTAATTCACTCTTAATTAATTTATAAAAAAGCAGATAGTAATAAAACTATCTGCTTTTTTTATTAAACCGAAGCTTTCGGTTGTAATTTTGCTTGATACCCGTCCAAAAAAGTGTGTCTGGTATAACAAAAAGTTTTCAACAATTTAACAAGTTTGTATCATCATAATAATAAACTTAAAAATTGTCAGAAACTATGCTTTTAACAAAGAAACAAACCTTAAATTCAAGTAGCCAAAAAAGTAAAGCACAAACAAAGGCTTCACCATAAAAATGATGAAGCCTTTATATTATATGAAAAACCAACTTACTTCTTATAGTCCTCAATAGGCGTACAAGTGCAAATTAGGTTTCTGTCGCCGTAAGCATCGTCAATTCTACCAATTGGTATTTGAAATTTATTTTGCTTAATATGCTCCAAAGGAAATGCAGCTTTTGTTCTTGAATAACCATGATTCCACTCATCTGCAATTAAAACAGTTTCGGAATGTGGTGAATTCTTCAAAACATTATCTAATTTATCGGTAACACCGTTTTCTATCTCTTTTATTTCTTTATAAATAGAAATCATTGTATCAATAAATTTATCTAATTCTTGTAACGATTCGCTTTCTGTTGGTTCAACCATTAATGTACCATGAACTGGAAACGATAAAGTTGGAGCATGAAAACCATAATCCATAAGTCTTTTTGCAATGTCGGCTTCTGTTACACCGCTCACGGCTTTAAAATTTCTACATTCTAAAATCATTTCATGAGCAACTCGCCCAGTTGTTCCTGTATAAAGAATTTTAAAGTAGTCTTTTAACTTCGTTGCCATATAATTTGCATTAACAATAGCAACTTCAGTAACTTCTTTTAAACCTTTTGCTCCCAGCATTTTTATATAACCGTGAGTAATTGCCAAAACGCTAGCACTTCCAAAAGGAGCTGACGAAACAGACTTTATTGCTTTTTCCGATTTCGATTTGCTTGCAAAATGTGTTGGCAAATATGGTTTTAATAATTTATTTACTGCAACTGGTCCTACTCCAGGTCCGCCTCCACCATGAGGTATTCCAAATGTTTTATGTAAGTTTAAATGACAAACATCTGCTCCAATTGTTCCTGGATTTGTAATTCCTACCTGAGCATTCATATTTGCACCATCCATATAAACTAGTCCGCCATTTTCATGAATAATATCACACATTCTAACAACTTCTTTTTCAAATACACCATGAGTTGAAGGATAGGTTATCATAAATGCCGAAAGATTATCTTTATGCTCAATAGCTTTTTTCTCTAGGTCGTCTATATCAATATTTCCGTTCTCGTCGCAATCAACAACTATAACTTTCATTCCTGCCATTACTGCACTTGCAGGATTTGTTCCGTGAGCCGATGATGGAATTAATGTTACATTACGATTAAAATCTTTTCTGTCTTCATGGTAAGCTCTTATCATTAACAAACCAGTATATTCGCCAGCTGCTCCAGAGTTTGGTTGAAATGTAATATCATCAAAACCTGTAATTTCTAGCAAATCGGCTTTTAACTCGTCAACAATAATTTTATAACCCTTAGCTTGGCTTTTAGGCACAAAAGGGTGAATTGCCCCAAACTGAGGATTACTAAATGGCATCATAAGTGTTGCCGCATTAAGTTTCATTGTGCAAGAACCAAGAGAAATCATTGATTGAGTTAAAGAAATGTCCTTTCGCTCCAACCTTTTAATGTATCTCATCATTTCTGTTTCAGAATGATAATTTTTAAATACATCTTGCTGTAAAAATTCACCTTCTCTCTTATATTTTACGTCAAAACTAATAGCTTTTTCTACTTTGCTAATAATCATTAGCTCTTTTCCTTTTGCTATTGTAAAAACATCAATAATATTATTCAAATCAATAAGCGAAGTTGTTTCATCAATACTAATACCAACGGTTTTATTATCAATATACCTAAAATTAACTTTATTAACTTTAGATATTTTCTTTATTTCATTTTTAGTAATATTCTTTGGTAATTTAATTCTTAGTGTATCAAAAAAGTTATAATTTTCTTGTTCATACCCAAGTATTTCAAGTTTGTTTGCTAAAGTTGATGTTTTATAATGAATGTTCTCTGCAATTTGTTTTAAGCCTTCAGCTCCATGATATACAGCATACATTCCTGCCATTGTTGCAAGAAGTGCCTGTGCTGTGCATATATTAGAGGTTGCTCGTTCACGCTTAATATGTTGTTCTCTAGTTTGTAAAGCCATTCGGTAGGCTTTATTTCCGTGTACATCTTTTGAAATACCTATAATTCTGCCAGGCATATTTCTTTTATACTTTTCGCTTGTTGCAAAATATGCTGCATGTGGTCCTCCAAATCCCATTGGTATGCCAAAACGTTGGGTCGAACCCAAAACAATATCGGCTCCCCACTGTGTTGGAGGTGTAAGAATTGTAAGACTCAAAATATCGGCAGCAACTGCTACTAATGTTCCATTATTATGTGCATCAGCAGTAAATGTAGAATAATCTTCAATTTTTCCATCGGATGCTGGATATTGAACTATTGCTCCAAAAACTTTTTCATCAAATTTATAATTTTTGAAATCCCCAGTAACAATTTCAATGTTTAAAGGTGTAGCTCTAGTATAAAGTACATCTAATGTTTGAGGGAAAATATTATTATCAACAAAAAACACATTTTTACCTGCTACAATTTCTTTTTTCTTTCTTACACCTGCCATCATAAGCATTGCCTCGGCAGCCGCTGTAGCCTCATCCAAAAGTGATGCGTTTGCTATTTCGCAACCTGTAAGTTCAATTATTGCAGTTTGGAAATTAAGCAAAGCCTCTAATCTTCCTTGCGAAATTTCGGCTTGATATGGTGTGTATGATGTGTACCATGTAGGATTTTCAAAGATATTTCGCATTATTACGGCTGGCGACATTGTATTATAATATCCTAAACCGATTAATGAGGTATAAATTTTATTTTTTGATGCTATTTTAGTAATTCTTTTCTGATATTCGTATTCGCTAAGTGGCGAAGAAATTTTCAATTTCTTTTTTATTCTAATATCCTTAGGAACAGTTTGGTCTATTAATTCATCGACAGACGAAACTCCTATTTCTTTCAACATTAAAGCAATCTCATTTTGCCTAGGACCGTTGTGCCTTCTAATATATTTATTGTAATTCATTTTAAATAGTTTTTAATTAAATTGAAATAAAAAATAGATTACGGAACGAAAACTTAATAACTTATATAATATTCATTCCAAATATTAATTTTGCGAATTTACATATTTGTAAATAAATAAAGTATCAATTTTCTAATTTTTATAACATTTATAAAACATGTTTTATTTATCTAAAAAAAATAGTTCCCTCGTTTTATAAAATGCTTATAATTGATTACTATTGTATGTAAAAAGAGATGTAAAACACTACAGATATGAAGTTACGCATATTTCAAATATTAGGAAATTCGTAGCAGAAAAGGAGGCTAAATGATAGATTATAAAATATTAAAAAGAAAAGAGTTTTGGTTTTGGTGGTTTGGCTTGTCATTACTAGGAGGTATTATTAGTTTTCTATATATTAGAACCGAAGAAGCTAAATTAACTCCTGACAAGGTTTATTATGTTAAAGAATATAGAAAGAATGTCTATTTCCCCTCAATCCTTGTAGTGGAAAGTGATCGTGATACGGCTAATTATATTCGGTACTTTAAAAATAGTGAGGAGAATCTGCAATTTAATTCTACAGGTATTCCTGATGGAACTAAATTATATGTTCTATATTTTAATCAAAATAAAACTTTAGCAAAAGTATATATTAAATGGCCTACACCAAACAGGATTCATGGAAGTTACAGTAAATATTGGGTATGGCATGAGTTCTTAACTAAAGAAAAACCCTAGTAAAGTAAAAAAAATACAAACGCAATAAAGTATATAAAAGTGAGAGAAAAATCAATAAAGAAGGCTTATATCAACACCTTTTTAAAAGTGACATACTACATATTAGTTGTTTATATTTTATTTATACTAGGTGCTGATGCACATTTTAGAGGTGAAAATTATTGTCTTTTATTTTATGAAACGATTATTTTTTTAATTATTTTTGATATAACTTTATTAATACTTCGTTATAATAAAGTTATAAAGAATGATTATTTAATATTTCTTATTAATAGTATAATTGGTATTGGATGCATTATTTATTTGATTTTTGTAGGATTAATTTTTAGTGAAAATTATTTTTTAAGTTTTGACTTTCTCAATATTATTTATATTGTTATACCTGTAATTTTATTCGTATTAATTTTATTAAAACTTTCAAGAAATCATTAATAATTGAATCTACTCCAAAAAGTCTAACTTTTTGAATTTCAATACTTTTTTACCCCTAACCCCTAAAGGGAAAGCATTGAAACACAAAAAGTTCTAAAAGTCCCCTTTAGGGGATTTAGGGGTGAAATGACTTTTTAGAGTGGATTAATAACTAAAATACAATATCACAATTTGGTAGCAATATTTTCAAGTTTTCTTTCACTTCTTCTGTTAAAAGATTATTTGATAAATTAAGTTTTGTTAAATTCCTAAATTTAATGATACCTGGAGGAATTGTCATTAACCTATTATTTGATAAATTTAAACTTTTTAAATTACGTGTATGAAATATTAATGTAGGAAAATCTCGTAAATAACAACCCGACAGATCTATTTCTTCAAAATAAGTAAATACTGATAAATATCTATTTATCAAATGATAGTCGGTGGAGTTCAATTTTAAAGACTTCAATTTAGGTAATTGTCTTAATAAAATACTAGCATTTTTATAATCAAAATCCTTATTACATGGCAAATGTATTTTCTGTAAATTTTGTAAAAGCACAATTTTTGAAGGTAGATGTTTAAAAATATTATGAGAAAGCCCTAATTCTTCTAAACTATCAATTTTCGATAATAGTATAAATGTTTTTTCAAAATTTAATTTAGGACTAAAACTTAAATCAATATATTTTAAGTTCTGTAATTTATAAATATTTTTATTTAGCTTTTTAAAATGATTTTCTCCAATATACAATTCTTTTAAATTTGTAAAACCCATAATTTTACGAGGAAACCGCTTTAAATCGGTATTTGCTAAATAAAGATTTTCGGCTTTTTCATTATTTGCAAATTCATCTAACGAATAGTAGATTATATCTTTAGACTCATTTAATTGTAAATAATATTTATTCTTTGGCTCTTTTCTTCCAATAAAAAGTAACATTCCTATTCCGCAAGTTCGCCTAGTATAATATGAATACTTAAACCTTACCGAAACATTGTATATGCCCGACTCTGTACAATAAAAGTCAAAGCCATGAGTGCCAATATCTGTTAAAAATGAAATAGCAATAGGATTCGTAAATTCTGCATTTTTAGAATTAAATAACCTAAACTCAACATCGTCCTCTCTACCTCGAGGAGTACAAAGACCAAAACGATAATAGGTACCTTTATTTAAAACAACAGTCCATTCGTCGCCAGTTAATACTTTATTCTCAAAAACTTTCAGCCTTGTATTAAAATCGTTTAAATAAATGCTTCCCTCTTGACTTGCAGAACAAGAGTAAACCCGTTGCTGAGTACATTGTGCAGTTGTATAATTAAAATTGAAACTAAATAATATAACAAAGACTAAATATTTGATTTTTCTCATAATTATTCTTTTTGAAATAAAGGTAATATTAATATTGCAAAATTAAGAACTTCTAAATACATAACTTTACTACACTCCTCTATATTTTTTCTCTCGAACCCAAGCAGAGAGTAATGCTTCGCCTAAAGATTTTTCAGTTTTCCAACCTAACTCTTTATTTGCAAAACTAGTATCAGCCCAAACTTTTTCAATATCGCCTGCTCTTCTTTCTACTATCTTGTAATTCAATTTTTCGCCTGTAACATCTTCAAAAGTATTAATAACCTCTAAAACAGAGTTTCCAACACCTGTTCCTAAATTAAATACTTCAAAATCTAATTTATTAATATTTTCTAACAGACGAGAAATAGCTATAACATGTGCCTTTGCTAGGTCAACTACATGTATATAATCACGCACAGCTGTTCCGTCGGTAGTATTATAATCGCTACCAAAAACTTGCAATTGTTCTCTTATTCCAATTGCTGTTTGAGTAATAAAAGGTACTAAATTGTTTGGCGAACCTATTGGCAACTCCCCTATTTCGGCACTTTCATGTGCTCCTATTGGATTAAAATACCTCAAAGCAATTCCTTTTAAATTTTCATCAGCAAAAATAGAATCGTAAATAATTTCTTCGGCAATTTGCTTGGTGTTTCCATAAGGCGAATCGGCCTTTATAATAGGTGATTGCTCGGTTACTGGCAATATTTTTGCTTGCCCATAAACAGTACACGACGATGAAAAGACTAAAGAATTAATATTATTAGTTTTCATTGCTTCAATAATATTCATCAATGAATTTAAGTTATTTTGATAATATTTTAATGGTTCAGAAACCGATTCCCCGACTGCCTTGTAGGCTGCAAAATGAATAATAGCATCAATAGATTTTATTTGCGATAATAAATCAAGAGTTTTAGTTTTATCTGCTAAATCAATATTATAAAATTCAGGTTTTGTTCCTGTAATTTTTTCTATTCCATCGAGTACATCAATTTGGGAGTTTGATAAATTATCAATAATTATCACCTCAAAATCATTATTTATTAATTCTACAACTGTATGTGAACCAATATATCCAGTTCCGCCTGTTACTAATATTCTTTTCATTATAGCGTTTTATTCAAGTATAACTTTAATTAGAAAACAATATTACAATTTTTTTTTCACAAATTATAAACAATTATAATTTTTCCGAATAAATATAACAAAGCTTTAATAATCAACGTTATAAACTAAAGAAGTATGTATGTATACTAAAATTAAGTACATAAATAAGTGTGAAATTGTTAAAAACTAAACATTTAGGGCATGTATTATTTGAAGTATAAGATTATTTTAATATCTTTGCTTAACAAAAAATCAATTAAAGTGGAAATAAGTCAACACATAAAGGATTTATTATTTACTCAAGATAGAGTAATATTATCCGGTTTCGGAGCATTTATTGCAAAATATTCGCCTGCAAAAATAAATGAAGAAACAAAAACAATATCACCTCCTGCCAAGGAGATTCTATTTGACCCTAAAGCTATTAAAGATGGCGGTCTATTAGAAAATCACATGGCAAAGCGTGAGAAAATTTCTTATGATGAGGCAAGAAAGCAAATAGACGAGTATGTTAAAACCGTTATTTCTAAACTTAATGCTGGGAAAAAAGTAAAATTTCCAGAGTTAGGTACTTTTACTAAAATAAAAGAGGGAAATATTATATTCTTGTATCAGCCTTCTGGCAACTTATTGCTAGATTCTTATGGTTTACCAAAAATAACTTTACCTAATAAAGTTTTAGTAACTAAAGATACAACTAAACGAAGAATTCCTAAAACAGCTAGTACTAAATCTAGCAAAAAATGGATTATTTGGACTGCTATTCCTGTTACAATAATTTTAATTTTAGTTGCAATATACTTTTTAAAACCTACGATTTGGGATAAAGGAGAAAACTATGTTGTTAATGTTTATAATAAAATTAAAGGTGATGACAATAACGATAGCAATAACAACACAACAGGTGATACTACTTTTGTAAATAACACGAACTCTGATAACAATTCTGAAAACAACTCAAATAATACTGAGAGTAATACAGAAAACACTAATAACACAGAGAACAATACGGAGGACAACGACAACAATAATAACAATACCGATAACAATGGTAACCAAGGGATAATTAATCCAGAGAATAACACTAATAATAACACAAGTGATAATACAAATACTCAATCTGGTGATTTCCTTCAAGCTCAAAAAGGTAAATTTTATTTAATTATAGGAAGTTTACCATCAACAGAACTTGCACAAAAAGAAATTACTAGGTTTAAAAAATTGGGCATAAACTCTGATATTATTCATGCAGGTAAAAACAAGTATAGAATTTCTATTGGAGAATTTAGTACTGCCAATGAAGCCTCGACCTTTTATGAAGGATTCCATGAAAAACATAAAAAGATTAGTCCTTGGTTGTGGGAAAAAAAATAAATAACAATGATGATTAATAAACGAAATTAATTAACTTATAGGTAATTGCGGTTGCAATTAATGTCGTTATTTTAATTATCTTCTGTATTAAAAAATCTTTAAATAATAATTTTTTACCTTGAATAAAAGTAAACTAACTTAGCAAACCATAATAACTTATTTAATTTTCATTCCTAAATAAAGAAAGCCTCGAAACGAAACATTTCGAGGCTTTCTTACATAGATATTCCTAGAAAGTATATGATAGCCCTAACAAATAGTCAACATTCAAAACTTGAAAAATTTTATATTTCTTTACATCATTGCTATAAATAATTGGAAAATGGTATTTTGAAATAACAAAAAAGTTATATTTATAAACAAACAATTCCACTCCTGCTCCTGGAGTAAGCATACCAATATGAAATAATTTTGCTGGTAAGTCTGTCAAAAATGAGTCCTCAGAATAAAAAGCGAAATAAGCCACCATCCCTTCTACAAAAAAAGTAAACTTTCTTGGCTTTAAATAGTGCCTATACCCTAAAGAGGTTGAATACATAACATTCCAAACTTTTATGTCTGGATATTCTTTATAATAATTTCTTCCATAGGAAATAGTATTTTCAGAAAGAATAAGATTTCTATCTTTAATAAAATAGCCTAAACAAAAAACATTTTCAATACTATAAAAATCAACAAAGAATTTTGGAGAAGAAAAAACAAAATCGCCTCCCAATGCCCCTGCCAAGTATAACTTTCCTTTATTATATTTATTATGAAGTAGGCTATCCTTAATTAATATCTTTCTCTCCAAATCACTCTGTGCTGAAAGAGAAACATAATTAAGAATAAAAAACAGAAATAATAAACTTTTAATAATAACATTTTTTTTCATTAGAATGCCCAGTATGATGTTATTGAATTATTCATATAAGTAGTCAAATTACGTTGTGTTCCAATAGGCGAAATTCCTATATAAGTTTGTCTTGCACCTCTCCAATATGAATCCTTAAAAATAGTATAAGAACTTCCAAAATGATAAAAAGATGTCATTTTATTATTATAATCTTTTGATATTTTTGGAACGGGGAACGGATGCATAACTGTTAAATAATCCTGTAAATAATAATTATCATACATAGCACCACCTCTGGTTTGCTCTTTTCCAAAATTATCTTTTAACCAATTTTGAAAATCGTCAGAGGGTTCGGTTCTATTAACTTCACCTATTCTAACAGCGTAATCCCTTGCTTTTCTAATATTTAAAATTGATTGAGCAAATTTCGCAAGTTCCCCCCTCGAAATAGCCCATTTATACATTTCATCTTCTGTATAGAATACATAAATATTTTTACCATAATTTACTAATCTTAAATTATCATTATTAAAATCAATTTCATTTTCAGATATTAATTTACCTTGGAAAATATACTTTGCATTATCTTTTTCTGAGAAACCTTGTTCAGATATTAAATCAACCTCTTCTTCAAGATTTTCAGAATAATTAAAAGTCTCCTTTTCACACCCATAGCCTAAAATAAACAAACTCACTATTAATAATCGTAATAATTTTAATTTCTTCATAATTTTGGTTTTTAAAAATGTTTTAATATAAATTTTTATCAAAACAAAAGTCTTTTTTTTTTTTTTTTTTTTTTCAAAAAGAAAAAAAATTAAAAATAATAATAAAAAGGTATTTAAAACGGAATATTTCCCTGATTCTTTTTAGGTAATTAATCAACTTTATTCTCAAGCATTTTAAAGCCCATAA
>JAOZLS010000080.1:12429-12520 GCA_029934705.1 Bacteroidales bacterium
TTTTTTTTTTTTTTCAAAAAGCAAAATAATTAAACATGTTACTAAACAGGTATTTACAACGGAATATTTCCATGCTTCTTTTTAGGTAATT
>JAOZLS010000389.1 GCA_029934705.1 Bacteroidales bacterium
GAAGTTGTAGAAATTACTGTTGAAGATAATATTGCACCAACAATAAACTGTATTGAAAATACAACTGTAACAGCAAATCAATATCATGTTTACGTGGTTGATGGAACAGAGTTTGACCCAACAGATGTAACAGATAATTGCGGAGTAGCAAGTATTGAAAATGATGTAAATGATTTGGAAACTCTTGCAAACGAACAACTTGATGAAGGAATGCACATAATTGAATGGACAATTACCGATAATAATGGAAACATAACTGAATGTGCATATACAATTACAGTAAACGTTTATTCTGGACTAAATGATTTATCCGAAACTAAAATTTCAGTTTATCCAAACCCGACAACAGGCATTATAAACCTTGAAGCGTCTGTAAGACCTTCAAGCGTTTCAATTACCGATATTACAGGAAAAGTATTAGAACAAAGTAATTTTAATTCAATTTCGCAAACTTATGACTTATCAAATTACCCTAGTGGAATTTATTTTATCAAAATTCAAACTGAAAATGAAATTTATACAACTAAGATTATAAAAGAATAATTAAATTTTCATCAAATAAAAAGACAATAGATTAATTTCTATTGTCTTTTGTTTAAAATATTTACCGTGTATTAACAGTTAAAATATATAATTGGCTTGTGAATTTTTGCAAGAAAAAAGTTTAAAAATTATATTTTAATTTCAAGTATATCATCGAGTTGTCTTTGTATTGTCCAAATCTACCTTCATCATCTCCTAAAAAAATATTTGAACCTAGAAGAATAGAAAAACTATCGTCAAAATCATAAGTTATTTTTGGTCTTATTAGTGCGTCTTCGCTTGTTAAACCTATGTAAGAAAATAATTCTAGGTGCATTGTTTCTCGTAGCATATCAAATCGTGTCATAAAGGTCATTGTATTTTGAAGTTCTTCGTCTATCATATTCTCATTATAATCAAGTATTGCTTCTTGAATAAATTGTGTGCTAAATTTAACCGATTTAATACTGAAATCGAGACCTACTAAATAATGTAAATAATCTTTTTCAATTAAGGCATCGGTAGCTAATGGGTCTTCGGTTAAAAACGATTTACCATTATAATATGCTCCTTCACCACGAAGTATTACGCCTTTTATTTCGGTACTAAATGAGCCACCTCCTAAAAATAAGCGGTGATATTCTGGAGTAATATTAATTGCTGTTAGCATTGGAGTTGGAGGAGTAGTTGAAGGATTCATTCCAAATTCTTTTTGAACGTGCATTATAGGATTATCAGCCCAAGTGTAACCTCCCATAAATTCAAAATCTATTTTTGATGTAAGAGCTGAGTATTTTACAAAAACTTCGCTATTTGAAAGGCTTGGAGTAACTTCCGATTTAGACCAATCAAAGGTTGGAGTTATAGGAAAATCTGGCTGAACATACCAAATAGAATTTGTTGAAGGTAATTCAGTTGGAGTAAAATTAGCTAACCATATTACTTCAAAAGTATTGTTTCCTAAGTAATAATCGAATTTTACAGCATTTACTCCAGTTCTAATTTCATCAAAATCGGGTAAAAGGAATTCTGTTAAATTTAAAGGCGAAACAACATCGGTTATGAATACACCATCGGCTTTTCCCCAAACTATTTGCTGTTTTCCAATGCGTAAATCAAAATTTTCAAAATACAAGTCAAGATAGATTTCTCTTAGTCGTAAGTCTAAACTGTCTGTACCATAGCTATATAACATAGGGTTTGCTTTAAAAGCAACTTTGTCTCCTAGTTTTTCTATATTAAGGTTTAATGTGTTTTGTAGAATAGAAAAATCTCCATTGTTGTACAAAACTCCAGTGTAATTTCTTGCGTATCCTGAAAAGTTAGGTGTTTGAGCTATTACAAACTGGCTAACTGTAACGAATAATATTAATATTAGTCCTTTTATTTTCATCTGTTTATAAATTTTGAAATTATTTATTCAATTGTATATTTTTTTTAGTTGAAGGTTAAAATCGTAGTTTCTCAGTCATTATACCAAATCTAATAATATTTAATTGGTGGTTGAAATATATATTATAATAATCCATACCGTGATATAGCTGAGCGAAAAAGCCTATGTCTTCCAAGAATTTTGGATGATAATAGAATGTTAAGCTTAAATTTAGCCTGTTTAGAGAAAGTGGACTGATGCTGTTCATATCGCCAAACATCCAAACGGCTTTACCTTTTAATGATATATTTGCATTTTTAATTTTACTTTGATTATTAGGTATTTTAAATATTGAGAATATTGTATTTAATCTATATAAACTATAGCTAGCATACATTTCCTCGAGGCTCATATTTCGTGGATGAATTTCAATTGAAGAGGCAAAAAATTGTGTTGCTTTATGTTTTTTATTGAAATTTGTCTTTATTAAACCTAATTCGTAATAATTTGTAGAAAAATTTCCTGTTTTAATATTAATATCTCCATTTTCTAAGAAAAAATCTCCCTCTTGTCCGTTTGAATGATGTGCGAGTTTTCCAAAAAGAGTTAAACTATTATTTTTATTGTTTGAGCCTAAAGAATAATATGCAGTAAGTTGAGGTATATAACTAGGCGTGCGTACAGGGTATGATTCTTCTCTGTACATTCTTATAATAACCTGAGTTGTAACTACTCCCATTAGTTTAGAGTCCTTACTTTCTCTTATATAAAAACTTGGAGTTAAGTTTCCTTCAAACCATAAGGGCTCAATATTTCCAATATCTGTGGGAAATGTTATATAGCTATTTCCTTGATTAACCTGAGCTATAGTTGTTAGTTCTATCCTTTTTAGACTATCAACATTTTGTTGTCCTGCAACAAAAAATGAATTTAATATAATAAGAAATGTTATAAAATATTTGCTCATGGATTGATTGTTTAAAATCATTTCAGAAGATGAATACTAAAGAATTATCGGTCTGGCAGTTTAATTTATTAGTCGAAATATTGTGATAATCTTATTCTATAAATATAGCTACCAGCCCGATTTCTTCTTGTATGGTTAATGTTCTAATTATACCATTTTATATACCTCTCATCATCATTCTTTCAGTAAATTTTGTTGCGGAAACACCTACATTTACTTTTACAGAACTAAGTACCATACTTGTTTTATGATTTTTTTGAACATTTTTCATTTCAGAATTTGTGATAATCCAAAATCCTGATATTTTTTCATATTTTTTAATATGAAGAATTTTTAGCAAATCACCATCTTCGTCATAAAATTCTTTTTTTACTCCTATAAAATTAGCTTTGTTTATCCAGGTTATCGTTTTTGAGTACATATATTCATCGTCTTTAGATATACTTTCAACTACATAACAAACTTTACCATTGATTGTTTCAGTTTTCAGTAATTTATGTTTGTCTGCTTCTAATTTACGGTCTCCTAAATCGTCGTAAGTAAAATCTGAGCCCATAAAATAGTCACTTTTACTGTCGCTTGAAATACGTTTTGTTTTCTTTAAAGCTGGTAAATAAATCCATTGGTCGTCAGACTTGTTAGAGTCGTAACTCCAGTTCATAAATGATGTGTTTTTTACATCGGCAGGAGATTGAAAAAACATAATACTTTTTTCCTCATTTCCAAAGTCCTTGGTAAATTGCTTTATTTTTCTAATTCTTTGTTTACCTTGCTTGTTTGTGAGTGTCATTGTTAATGTTGATGTTTGATCATCGCCTGTTGCACGTGTATATGCTTTTTCAATAATCTGTGTCCCTGTTAATTGAGCTTCTGCACTAAACCCTACAAACATTACTAAGCTTGCTGCTACTAATAATTTTATTGTTTTCATTTTTTTATGTTTTTAATTTAATTATTCAATTCTGTGAAAGACCTTCGGCTTGAGACGGATACAGCCTGCCGGACTGTATCTACTTTATTTCTTCGAAATACTTCTTTTTATCATTCAACTATTCAATTATTGAGACTACTCCGAAAAGTCGAACTATCTGATTTTTAAAGCTTTTTTACC
>JAOZLS010000390.1 GCA_029934705.1 Bacteroidales bacterium
CCCATCTTTCGGGCTTATAGAAAACAAAAAACAACATTAAAATTACAGCTCCCCCAATAATTTTCTTAAATACTTCCTGATTTATATTTATTGCTATTTCGGCTCCTACTATTGAGCCTATTGTTATAGGCACAGCAATAAATACGGCTTTTCTAAGATCTAAATACTTTTTCTTGTAAAAATTAAAACCTGCAGCAAAGGTTTGAGTCAGCACTCCTATTCGTATTGTACCATTAGCATAAGCTGGCGACAAGCCAAGCATCATGAACACAGCATAACTTATTGCAGTTCCACTTCCTGCCAAAGTATTTATTAGTCCTATTAAAAAACCTGTAAATACAAGTAAAAAAATAATTTCGGGACTCCAAATGTCAATATTTTCTAATAAATCGCTATACAAAAGTTTTATTTTTATATTTTTGGGTAAAATTAATTTATACTCAATGAATAATTTACAAATATACAAGGCTTCGGCTGGTTCCGGAAAAACTTACTTACTTACTCTCAGCTTTTTAAAACTTGCTTTTGAGGCTCCTATGAACTTTAGCAAAATTCTTGCCGTAACTTTTACAAACAAGGCTGCCGACGAAATGAAAACTAGAATAATTTTGGAATTAAACGAAATTATAGAGAACAAGGCAGAAGCTGACTATTTTTCTGAAATAAAAAAACATTTGAATAATATTTCGGATGATGAAATGGTTGAAAAAGCTCTTGATATTAGAAATAATATTTTGCATAATTATTCGCAGTTTTTTGTAAGTACTATTGATAGCTTTGTGCAAAGAGTGATAAAAGCCTTTGCTTTTGAAATTAATTTATCGGCAAATTATGCTATTGAGCTTGACCAAAATGCTGTTGTAAATGAACTTAGCGACATGCTTTACATGCAGATTTCTGAAAATACTCAACTCCAAAAATGGCTTATTCAATTTGCCTCACACAAAATAGATAATAGCGAAACTTGGGACTTTAGAAAAGAAATTTCAAGCCTTGCTAATGAAATATTTAAAGAAAAATTTCAGAATTTAAAACAATTTGCAAACACTAACGAAAGTTCTTCTGATGAACTGAATGAAGAACTGAACTCTTTCTTAAAAGAAATTAAAACTATTTATGGCTCTTTTGAAAAAAGAATGAACGAGTTAGCCGATAATGCTAAAATTATTATTGAAAAAAGTGGTTTTGATTATACAAAACAAGGTGCTAAATTTAAAACTATTTGTAACTTTTTTCTTGTTAAAATTCCTGCTAAAAAATATGATGTGTACGACACTAAATCTTTTACAGGTGCTTTAGAGGGTATCGAAAATTGGCAAAACAAAAAAACATCGTCCGAAGTTAGTAATAATATAGAAAGCGTTTTTAATCCTTTATATAAGCTTGTTGAGCAAGCATTTAAACTTTTCGACAATGAATTTCCTAATTATAATACTGCAAAAATAATTCTTAAAAACTACTACTCGTTTGGTATTTTAAAAGATATTGCAATGCTTTTACCAAAGTACCGAACCGACAATAATGTTTTGCTAATTAGCGACACTACCCTACTCTTAAAAGAAATTATTGGTAATAATGATGCACCATTTATTTACGAAAAAATTGGAAATAGATTTAAACATATTTTGATTGACGAATTTCAGGATACCTCGGGCTTTCAGTGGGCAAATTTTAAACCTTTAATTGAAAATTCTTTATCCGAAGCATTTTTCAACTTAATTGTTGGCGACATAAAACAGTCGATATACCGTTGGCGTGGTGGCGATTGGAAATTATTACTTAGTGGAGTTAAAGCCCAAATTAATGAAACTCAAATTGAAGAAAAATCGCTTGATACAAATTGGCGAAGCAAAAAAAACATTATAGATTTTAATAATTCGATTTTTAATATTGCTCCTAAAATTTTGCAAGAAGAATACAACCTTAAACTTTCGACAATAAAAAGTCCTGAACTTTTAAGAAGTTTGAAAGACCAAGATTACGATAAAATTTTAACAGAAGCATATAAAGAAAACTATCAAAAAACACCAAATAAGCCCGAAAAAGCGGGAGGTAGAGTTTTTATTGATTTTATAAATCAAAAAGGAAGAAACTACGACGATTATATTGAGACTTTAGATGAAAAACTACCCGAAACAATAAATAATTTACTTACGAATTCAAACTACAAACCCAAAGACATAGCAATTTTATGCCGAACAAATAGGCATGCAAAAGCAGTTGTTGATATATTACTAAAATCTCAAACTAATAATCATGAAAGAGAAGCTTATGAAATAATTTCGTCGGACTCGTTGCTAATAAGTGGTTCGTCGGCGGTTAAAATAATAATTGGGGCTATAAAATATTTAATTCAACCAGAAAATTTAATTGACTATAACTCATTAAAATACGAATGGTTTACTCGGAAAAATATTGCGAAAGACAAACTACATAAAACTTTTACAGATTTAGAAGAAAACATTCTTCCACAAGAGTTTTTTGAGAGAATTTCTGAATTAAAAAGAAAATCGTTATTTGAAATTAGCGAAGATATTATTTCTATTTTTGAACTGAGTTCCAACCAAGAAGATTTCCCATATATTAAAGCATTACAAGATATAATAAGCGATTTTACCGGGAATAAAACAGCCGATATACAATCGTTTATTGAGTGGTGGGATGAAAAAGGTAAAAACGCATCGGTGCAAATGTCCGATGAGCAAGATGCTGTAACCATAATGACTTTGCACAAATCAAAAGGGCTTGCATTTAAAGTTGTTATAATGCCATTTACCGATTGGAAACTTACAAATACCAATAATAACACGCTACTCTGGGCAAAATCGGATATTGAACCATTTAATAAATTTGAATATTTGCCAATAATTAATAGCGAAAATCTTGCTGAATCAGTTTTTGTAAACGATTATTTTGACGAAAAACTTTACAGTAATATGGATGCACTAAACATGCTTTACGTTGCTTTTACCCGAGCCAAAGATGAGCTTATAGTTTTTGCCCCAATAAAACCAGATGCAAAAGGAAATATTAAGGTAGATACTGTTTCGCATCTTCTTTATCATTCAATTTTAGTATCAAACACAAAAATTATTGAAAATGATAAAGAATTTATACCACTAAAATTATATTTTAACGAAGACGAAAGCTTTTTTGAAAGTACTGACAATTACCAAAAACAAAAAGCAGAAAGTTCTAGCAACGAGACCAAAACCGAAAATACTATAACATTAACAAGCTATCCAAACTTTAAATGGTCCGAAAAATTATCGCTTTATAGCGATTCTGACGATTTTTATAAAGAAAGTATCGAAGCTGTTAAAGAAAAAGTTGACTATGGAAGCTTGATGCACAAAATTTTTGCTGAAATAAATACTCCCGATGAAGTAGATTTTGCAATAGAAACAATTTTTCATCAAGGATATATTACTGAAGAAGAGAAAGCTGAACTTACAGAAAAAATAACAGAAATTATAAACAGAGATAATGTAAAAAATTGGTTTAAACCAGGACTTAAAGTAATTAATGAAGAAGGCATTATATCAGAAAAAGGAGAATTAAAAATACCTGATAGAATTATTATTGATAATGATAAAATAACAGTTATCGATTTTAAATTTGGTATTGTACGAGACGAATATATTTCGCAAATTCAGGAATACAAAGAATTAGTACAAAGTATTTTCAAAAAAGATGCCGAAGCCTTATTATATTATGCTGAAAGCGATACTGTTGTTTATGCTTAGCTAGTTTATAAAATTTCATATAAATGCTTGTCAGGTGTTTTCCACCTGACAACACTCACGAAAATAGCTATATTGATAAATATTATATAATAGTAATTGTATTAAATTTATATATCAAGACTTCCCTAAATATTAAAAAAGCACTGATAATAAAGGGTTTGAAGAAGAAAATCCCCCTAACCCCATAGCCGTCAAGCTAAGGACGAACTGTATGATGTTCAG
>JAOZLS010000081.1 GCA_029934705.1 Bacteroidales bacterium
AATGCAAATTATTTGGAAAAATGTAACAATTAGTTTTGAAGATTATAAAAATGCTTTTGTTGTAGCCTTAGCAGCACAGCCTGAGAATAATGCCATAAATTATATGTCGGATATAAGAGATCAAAAAGTTTTACCACCGCATTTTAGAAAATGGTTTCAGGCTAATGCTGTTCCTAGAGCTAAAGATACTGGTGTAGTAAGGGGGGCTGTTATATTTGATGGTAATATATTTAAAAAATATTATTTGAATCATATAATGAATACTACTAAAAAGTTTGGTATTGAGCTTAAGTTTTTTGGAGAAATAGAACAGGCTGAAAAGTGGTTTAAATCACAAATGTAATATAAATAGGTAGTGTGAATTAAATATAAATTATGAAAACATTAATGAGAGAGCCTTATGCTGAGGTATTGTATATTCCCGAGTATTCTGAAGTACGAATTATATGGTTGGATATTTCAATGAGCTTTGATGATTATAAAAATGCATTTACAGTAGCATTAAAGTGTATTGAGGATAATAGACTTGAAAATTATTTATCTGATATTAGAAAACAAAAGGTTTTACCTCCGTCTTATAGAAAATGGTTTCAAACGAGTATTATACCAAAAGCAAAAGCTTATGGATTAAAACGTGCATCGGTTATTTTTGAAGGAAATGTTTTAAAAAAGTATTATTTGAATCATATACTGAATACAACAAAGAAATTTGGAATTGAGCTCAAATTTTTTTAGTGAAATAGAACAAGGAGAAAAGTGGTTTAAGTCTCAAATGCAATAAAAAAGGAACAAGCTTTAACTTGTTCCTTTTTTATTAGTTTATATCCACTTAGTATAAATTATATTTTTTTCATTTTATCAAAAATTACATTTACTGTTTTTCTGCTTGTTTGGCATAAAGGTAAACGAACGTATTCTTCTAAAATGTTCATTTTTTTAAGAGCTGCTTTTATTCCTCCAGGACTTCCTTCAGAAAAAATACTTTCGATAAATTCTAATAATTTATAATGTATTTTTTTTGCCGATGAAATATCATTTTTAAGTGTAGCCTCTACCATTTGCGAGAACTCTCTAGGATAAGCATTTGCTGTAACGGAAATTACTCCATTTACACCAAGCGTAATTAAAGGCATTGTAATTGCATCATCGCCAGAAATTACAAGAAAATCTTTAGGTCTGTTATTTATTATTTGCATAATTTGAGACAAGTCTCCAGATGCTTCTTTTACAGCAATAATATTTTTACAATCATTTGCTAGTTTAAGAGTTGTTTCTGCGGAAATGTTTGAACCTGTTCGACCAGGTACATTATAAATTATAATAGGTACTGGCGATGCATTTGCTATTTCTTTATAATGTTTATAAATTCCTTGTTGCGAGGGTTTATTATAATAAGGTGATACTGAAAGTATTGCATCAACTCCCGTAAAATCAAAGTTACTTATAGTATTTATTATTTCAGAAGTATTATTACCTCCAATACCCATAACTATTGGTAGTCTGTTCTCAGCAGCATCTTTCACACAATTTAAAACTGCAGCTTTTTCTGTTGTATTTAATGTTGCCGATTCTCCTGTTGTTCCTTGAACAACAAGATAGTCAACACCGCCATCAACAACATGTCTTACAAGTTTATCAAGTGCAATAAAATCGATATTTAAGTCTTTTGTGAAGGGCGTTACTAACGCTACTCCTGTTCCTGAAAGTTTAGTTTTCATTATGCTTTTTTTAGTTTTTTAAGGTAATTGTCTATTTGATTTGTTAAAAAATCAAAATCTTTATTTTTTATGTTTTCAATTCTTAAATCAGAATGCTTACATTTTTCTAATCCTGAAATTTTAAAGTTTGCACGAGATAAAGAGAAAACATATTCTACACAAAAATTATTTTCAAATGATAAGTTTATCAAAATATCAGGAGTCTCATTTATAAAATCAGTAACAGAACTGTTTTTGACTTTGCCAAATAAGTTAATGTCGCTTTTAGAATAAAAATCGACTCCTTTTCTATAAAGATATTTTTGCCCTATATCGTCTTTGTTATTAACGAAACCAAGAGCAAAAACTTTTTTATTCAATTTTAAAAAATGATCAATGTAAATTTTAATTTTTTTAAAATATATATCATCCTCTACATTAAATAAAATACCTATAGAGTTAGCCGTTTCAAAATTATTAAATTGTAAATTCCTTTTTACAGATTTTATTCTTCTTTTTTGAATAAATTTACTTATTCTATTTTTAATATTATCTATTTTTTTCACATTGCAATAATACAAAATGAAAATCAATAATAAAAAACGAAAATAAACTAAGCTTAATCTTTTTTATTAAAGATCTAAATTCAGTAGCTTAATAAACTCATTTTCAGTTATAATTGATATGTTTAATTCTTTAACTTTTTTAATTTTTGAAGGACCAACTTTGTCGCCTCCAAGAAAAAAATCAGTGTTTTTAGATACAGAACTCTGATTTATACCTCCATTTACTTCTATTAAATTTTTTAATTCATCGCGAGATAGTTTTTCAAATTTTCCGGAAATAACAATTTTTTTTCCATCTAAAATATTTGTTTTACTCGATGTATCCTCAATAAACTCAAAGTTTAGTCCAGCATTTTGTAATCTTTCTATAATTAAAATGCTTTTTTTATCTGTAAAATAATTGTGTACACTTTGTGCTATTCTCTCTCCTACTTCATCGATTTCTGCAAGATTTTCGATAGTTGCATTTTTAATATTTTCAATAGTTTTTAAGTTTTTAGCTAGAGTTTTTGCAACAGTTTTTCCAACAAATCTTATTCCTAATGCAAAAAGAACTTTTGAAAATTCGGCATCTTTAGATTTTTCTATACTTTCAATTAAATTAGCAGAAGATTTTTCTTTAAACCCTTCTAAACTAAAAACTTGTTCTTTTGTTAAATCAAATAAATCGGCAGCATTATTTATTAATCCCGATTCGTATAGAGCTTTTATTGTTGCTTCTCCAATTGTAATATTCATCGCATTTCTACTACAAAAATGTTCTATTTTACCTTTTATTTGTGGTGGGCAATTTAATGAGTTTGTACAGTAATGATTTGCTTCTCCTTCGGTTCGAATAAGTTTTGTATCACAGGCTGGACAGTGTGTGATGTATTTTAGAATTTCGCTATTTTGTGGTCGTTTTGTTTTATCAACAGCAATAATTTTTGGAATAATTTCGCCACCTTTTTCTAAAAATACTGTATCGTTAATTCTTATATCAAGTTCAGAAATAATATCGGCATTGTGTAAGGATGCTCTTTTTACCTCGGTACCTGCTAGTTGCACTGCTTCTAAATTTGCTACTGGCGTTATTGCTCCAGTTCGTCCTACTTGAAAATCAACTGATAAAAGTTTTGTTGTAACTCTTTCGGCCTTAAATTTATATGAAATTGCCCAGCGTGGTGTTTTGGCTGTTTGTCCTAATCTTTTTTGTAAATTTATTGAGTCAACTTTAATTACAATTCCATCTATATCGTAAGGTAATTTATCTCTATTATTTTCCCAATATTTAATAAACTTATATACTTCGTCAATATTACTAGCTGTTACCGAGTGTTCTGGGGTATTAATTCCCCATTTTTTAGCGAGCGTTAAATTTTCGTTGTGCGAGTCGCTTGGTAAATTGTCGGATATTAAATAATATAGTATGCAGTCTAAATTTCGCTTAGCAACTATTGATGATTTTTGAATTTTTAGAGTTCCCGATGCAGCATTACGAGGGTTTGCAAAAGGCGATTTTTCATTTTCAATTCTTTCATTGTTTAGCCTCTCAAAAGTTTTATGATTCATAAAAACTTCACCTCTAACAGTTAGTTCTTCAGGGTAATTACCCGAAAGTTTTAGAGGGATTGATTTTATTGTTCTTATGTTATTTGTAACATCGTCGCCAATTGCACCGTCGCCACGAGTAACCGCTTTTTGTAGAACACCATTTATATATGTTATACTAATTGCTGCTCCGTCGTATTTTAATTCGCAAGAGTATTTAAAATCGGCATTATCATTAAAAAAACGTTTTGTTTTGTCATCAAAATCAGATAGTTCTTCAATATTATAAGTATTTCCAAGCGAGAGCATTGGTGTACTGTGTTCTACCTGAGTAAACTCGTTGTTTCTATCGTCGCCTACTCGCTGTGTTGGCGAGTTTGGGTCGTTAAATTCGGGGTTTTGTTCTTCTAGTTCTTGAAGTTCTTTAAGTAATATATCATAATCGTAATCGCCAATTATTGGTTGAGATAATACATAATAATTATAATTATGTTTTTCGATAGTATTACGTAACTCAAGTATTTTTTTTTCGGCAGAAATCTTATTTGTCATCTTTAGTTTTTGTTGTATCTTTTTTAACTTCTTGTTTAATTACGGTTCTTCCAAGGTCTATAGCAGAGAATCTTATGTATCTTTTAGGATTTTGTTTAATATCAATCATTAATAAATCAAGATTTTTTGATGCATTAAGCAAGTTTTCAAATAATACTTCGTCATAAATAAGTTTTCCTACAGTTCCTTCTCCGCTGTTAATCTGTGTCATAACAGAGTTGAATTGCGTAAGAGCAAGGTCTGCTTGGTTAATAACATGAGCAAAATTTGCCTGAGCTAAAGTATCGCTTATATCTGAAAAGTTTTGAAGAATATTTCCAATATTGTCATTATTCTCAGCAAGGTTTGTTGTAATTGATTCGGCATTTGCGATAATCATTGCAAGCTTAGTTTTTTGAGAGTACATAAGCGTGTCGAGTGCAAAAGTGGTTGATTCAAGATTTTTTAAAGTAACTTGTATATGAGAAAAACTTTTATTTAGGTTTTCTCTTGTTTTATCGTTCAAAATAGTATTTATAACTACCATTACTGAATCAATTGAACCTATAAGGTCTTCAGCTTTAAGTTTTAAAGGTAGTATTTGTTTGTTTACTTGTTCTTTTAAATCGCCTTCAACTGCGGATAGTAAAGTGTCGCCTGGTTGTAGAAATTCATCAGTTGTTCCGTTTTTTACAAGAAGTTTTATACCCTTTGTTCCCATAAGGTCAAGGCTAACTATTTCGGCAATTGCATCTTTTGGTAATTTTATATCTTTACTAATAAAAAATTTAACAATAAGCCTGTCTAAATTACCATCTTTAAAGGAAATGTCCGAAATATTTCCAATTTTATAACCATTAATATAAATAGCATTACCTGTCGATAAATCATTAATATGATTATATACTGCATAGTATTCACTATCCGTTTTTAATAAATCGTTGTTTTTAAGGTAATTAAAACCCCAAATTAATATTACTATTGCAGATATAAATAATAATGCCGCTTTAATAAATCTTTTTTTATCCATTTTTCAGTTATTTTAAAAACTTTAAATTAATATAAATTTTATTAAAATAAAAACCTATTTTTTATTGAGTTCGTTTACTGCTTGTTTTACACTGATTTTTTTATCGTTTTTGAAAGCAATAACATAAGCATCGGGAACAATTTTCCTAATAGTACTTTGTAATTCAAGAATTTTTTGATAATCAGATGTTTTTCCAACTGTATATCTATATTTTGTTCCATCATGTTCACGCTTTACATTTTTTAAACCTTTAAAATTCTTTGTTGTAGGTTCTATTTTTCTTACAGAATATCCTATTTGGACTTTAAAAACGATAGACTCATTTTTAGGTGTTACGTAGGTTTTAGTCTCTGTTACTGTTTTATTGTTATTGCCTTCAACCTCATCCTTATATTCAGAAAAAGCTCTGTAAATAGCTGATGCAATAAGTGATTGACCATAGTCCGACATCATAAATTTTTCTTCTTCACGATTACTTATAAAGCCAGATTCAACAAGAATTCCTGGCATTGAGCAGTTCCATAAAACGACTAATCCAGCCTGCCTTACTCCTCGTCCATGCCTGTTAGCACGTTGGGTAAATTGTTTTTGAACTTTGCCAGCCAATGATATACTTTGATGCAAAAAAGCATTTTGATATAATGACATAATAATATCTGACTCAGGAGAATTTGGATCGTAACCTTCGTATTGTTTTTTGTAATCGTCCTCAATAAGAATAACAGCATTTTCTCGTTTTGCAACATCTAAATTATCTTGTACTTTATTGAGTCCCATTACATAAGTTGCTGTACCTCTAACCGATTTAACGTGGCTGGCATTAATGTGAATAGAAATAAATAAATCGGCATTATTATCGTTTGCAATTTGCGAGCGTTTGTGTAATTCAATAAAAACATCGGTAGTTCTAGTATAAATCACTTTTATATTAGGGTATTTTTCTTTTATATATTTACCTACTTTTAAGGCAATGGCTAAAGCTAAATCTTTTTCTTTGCTTTTAAATCCAAGTGCACCAGGGTCTTTCCCTCCATGCCCAGCATCAATTACAATCGTTTTTATTTTATAATTATTTTGGGCTATTACTGAATTTGATAATAAAAGGAATATTATTTGCGATAGTATTATAAGTTTAATAATTAGTCTCATATAAATTTAGTTTGGTTAATTCAATTTAAAAAGTGTAAAATTAACAATAATTAATATAAAAAATATTTAAAGTATAGAGTAATATTATACTTTTGTAAAAAACAAAATTAACTACGGCTTGCTTAAAAACAAAATAAATATATCAATTAATGATTTTATATTTTTTAAAGGTAAATATTTTTTAACAATAATATTTATTTTTAATTCATATTTAATTTTTGCACAAACAGGAACTCCAGCTGATACTACTCAAAGCACTTATACAACAGTTACAGAAATTGCTATTGATAGCCTTGCATTATTAAAACATGCAAACGATACTATTCAAAACGACACAGTTGTCAAAAGTATTGTATCGCCCGATGCAGTAGATTATATAATAGATTATTCTTGTGAAGATTCTATGATGTTTTCAATGACACAAAAAAAAATGTATTTATACGGAACAGGAACTATAAATACACCCGAAATGAATTTAAAAGCTGATTATGTTGAAATAAATACAAATGAAAACTATATTTTTGCTCGTGGTGTGCCTGATAGTACAGGGCATGTTGTTGGTAAACCTGTTTTTAAGCAAGGGTCAAATGAGTTTGATGCAAAATCAATAAAATATAATTTTCAAACAAGAAAAGGTATTGTAAGAGATGTATTAACAGAGCATTCTCAAGGTTTTTTGCACGGAGGAGTAAGTAAAATTCATGAAAATAAAGAAATTCACTTATCCGATGGAAAATATACAACGTGTAATTTAGATCATCCTCACTTTTATATTGAATTAACTAAAGCTAAAGTTATACCAGACAAGCGAATAGTGTCTGGTCCAATGTATTTTGTAATTGCAGATATTCCTTTGTATTTTATAGGTTTGCCTTTTGGTTTAATTCCTAGTCAGAATAATAATACCTCGGGTATATTAATTCCAAAATATGGAGAAGAACAAAAAAGAGGTTTTTTCTTGTCGAATGGAGGTTATTTTTGGGCAATTAATGATAATTTGAATTCAGCCTTAACTTTCGACCTTTTTTCCAAAGGAAGTTGGGGAACTAATTTAAAAATGAATTTTAAAAAGAAGTATAAGTATAGCGGAAACTTTGATATAAAATATAGTCAAAATAGAAATGGAGAAAAAGTATTACCAAACTTTACAAAAAGCAATACATTTTGGGTTAGTGGAGCTTTGGCTCAAGATTCTAAAGCAAACCCAAATAGTAACTTTTCTATGAGTTTAAATTTTGGCTCTTCATCGCACAATTCTTTTAATGCTGTGGATATTGAACAGTTTGCAACTACCACAACATCGTCAAGTATTGCCTACCAGTATCAAAAACCAGGTAGTATATTTAATTTTTCGGCAAATGCTAATTACACACAAAACACATCAACGCATGTAGTAAATCTTACATTGCCTACTATTTCTTATAATATGAGAAGAATTTATCCTTTAGAAAACCTAGGAACAGGCAGTAAATGGTATAAGAAGATAGGTGTAAGTATGAGTTCGTCCTTTAAAAATAGTGTAACAACAGGCGATTCAATTTTGTTAACGCCTGGAACAATGAATAAAATGAAAAATGGTTTTAGATATACTGTGCCAGTAAGTACTTCGTTTAAAATGCTGAAATATTTTAATGTATCGCCTTCATTTACTTACAATGGTAGAGTTTATACTGATTATATAGAAAAAAGAGAAATTTCATTAATAGATAATCAAGATTCTTTATACCAGACATTTACACGTGATACTATTAATGGCATAAAACATCCTTTCGATTTTAACTTTTCATTACCAGTATCAACAAAATTATTTGGATTATATAAATTTAAACGAAGTAAAATAAGTGCAATACGACACGTTGTATCGCCATCAATATCATTTAATTACAGACCCGATTTTAGTCGAGACTTATGGGGCTATTATGGACAATATTACGAAGATAGAACAGATAGTTTATACTCATACTTTGAGCAAGGACTTTTTGGTTATCCTCCAGCAGGTAAATCAGGCTCAATAGGTTTTAGCCTTGGTAATAATATAGAAATGAAGGTTAAAGAGAAAACCGATTCAACCGATACTTTTAAGAAAATAAAGTTGCTGAATAACTTTGGTGTCAGCACTTCATATAATATTGCAGCCGATTCGCTAAACTGGTCGTATATTGTAACAAGAGGAAATACTTCGTTATTTAAAACAATAAATTTGAATTTTAATGCAAGTTTTGACACTTATATTCGCGACTCATTAAACAGAAGAGTAAATACTTTTGAAATAGATGAAAATGGACGCTTAGCTAGGCTAGTAAGTGCAGGAATTTCTACTTCTGGCTCATTGAATTCAAAAAAAATAGCTAAATCGAAAGATAAAAGATCCGAAACCCCATTTTATTTCCCTAATACCGAAATTGCTTATGCTGCATTTGATGTGCCATGGGATGTAAATATTTCGTATAATTTTACAGTTAAAAATATTTTTAATACAGCTTCTCAAGAATATCAAAAATCTATAACTCAAACAGTTTCACTTCGAGCTAATCTCTCATTAACAACTAACTGGCGAGTTACTGCTCGCTCCGATTATGATTTTTCGGCTCAAAAATTCACCTATTCACAAATTTCGTTGTATAGAGACTTACATTGTTGGGAAATGAGTCTATTTATTATTCCTTACGGTTATCTTAAAAGTTATAATTTCAGAATTAATATTAAATCGTCTGTTTTCCAAGGGCTTGAATACAAAAAACAAAAAAGTTGGCACGATAATTTTTAAAAAACTACGATACAAAAAATACTGTATTAAAAAGCAATTGGTATGCTGAAATCTACAGAAAAATCCCTCAGGGTTTTCAAAACCCTGAGGGATTAACATAAGAAAAGGGAGCTACATATTTGTTAACGATAAAAGATATCAGAGGCTGAAAGTTTATACTACTAAAATTGATTTCTTATGTAAGATAGTGAGCTGATACATAGAGCGACTCAGGCACAGCCTGAGCCGAACGAGGGTTTATTTTTGTGTTGGAAAGATAAGTATTATTTTTTATGATACGAGCTTTTTGCGATAATTAAAAATGCTATCGCATTTTAGTAGTTATAAAACTACTGTAAAAAAAAGACGAAGATGCAGTCTTCGCCAAGCTTCTTTTTGTATTTTAACAACCTCCAAAAACTAGATTAAATAAAAACTATTTTTTTTTCTGAATATTAGTATATATTTCATATATTATAAAAACCGATGCTACCAATAAGAAAAATAAAAAAGGTCCATATTGCCCAAATACTTGATACGTTTTACCAATAATTATATCTAATAACTCATTACTATCTTGTATCATTTTATAATCGCTATTCGTATAAGAAATTGAAAATAAAGCAAGAAGCAGTGATGTTAAAATCACTATATATACTTTAAACTTAAAAAAAACATTTTTCATTTTATTAAAATTTAATTATTTTAAGCCCTAAATAATATCAGTTCCATCAAAACTTTCCTTAAACCTTTCCTTATACAAAAATGAATTTTCATTCCATATTTCATCACCATTTTTATCTAATCCTCCATATTCCAAATACCAAAGACCTGTATTAGAAGAGTCAGTTGCATCATAGATATCCCAAGTAATAGAATTACCTTTTCCTAATGTCCGTAATCGTGCTTTTGATTCTCGTTTAATATCTATTCCATTAACTTCATATACCCATGTAATAGTTGAAGAAATATTTGTTGCTTTTTTTGATAATAATTTAACTACTATTTCCCATGTTACACCTTGAGACCAATCTATAAACATAGTTTTTGATTTGTCATGAAGGCTCTTTTGCCAGTCTTGTCTTGTATAAGTAGGTTCAATCTCCCAAAAATCAGCATTTCCTCTGTAGTGTTGAGGCATTTTACTGAAATCAGTATTATACTCTTGTAGTGTTATTACTTTAAATCCTTTAGAATGGTCTTCAAAATCATTCCAAACAGTTCCTTGAATAATTGTTTTTGTCGCAAATTTTGGATTTTGGACTATATCAACAACTGAACTATCATCTAGGTTTAGTTTTCGCTCAGCATAATCATCCCTAAAGCCCATTTTATTTTTATATAATGAATAAACTATACTAAAAGCATCAGCATTAGAGTCCCTTATTAATTTTGATAACAATGGACTATTTAATCTAATTATGGCAGTTGTTTCACGTAATCTTTGTTCTTTACTAACAGCAGCTTCCTCCGCCCCATCCAAATCAATATAAGAAATAGGCTTATTACCTGCATACTGGTAAGGCGTGTAATAGGCATATTTAAACTGCAACGGGTCAACGCTTATAAAGCATGCAATTTTACTAGTTGTAAGATCCCTATATTTGTAATTTGTTGCAGTTAGCATTGTTGTGTTAAATTCTAAAGGAGTTAATTTTTGTGTTGGAAAGATAAGTATTATTTTTTATCATTTTATCTTTTTGCAACAATTAAAAATGCTATCGCATTTTAGTAGTTATAAAACTACTGTTAAAAAAAAGACGAAGACGCAGTCTTCGCCAAGCTTCTTTTGTTGTTTTGCATACTACTGACAGCGGAGTCTTCGCCAAGCTTATTATGTTGTTTTTTTTGCATACTTCAGGTAGCGGAGGAAATAATCAGATTTTAATATTTATTTTAACAAAATTGTATCCTCTTTTGACTCGTATAATTCTATAATTTCTAGTTTCTCTGATAAATATTTATGATATTTTAATTCTCCGTATACTTTATTATCAGACTTAAATAATTTAGCAAAACCAACATTAAAAACAACTAAAACATCATCAATTTTTGTAAAAAATGATATATTCTCAACTATTTGTTCATAATAAGTTTTATTTGTAAATACTAAATACATTGAATCTTGCGTATTGTTTATTTTTACATACAAAAAATATTCTGAATCAGAACCTGAATCATATTTTTGGGAAGACAAATACTTTTTCAGAATTTTGTTTAAAGAATCAGTAGGCTCAACATGACGAGAGAATTCTTCTGACATTTCTGAGAAATCAATGATTTTCTCATTATTAGTGCATGAAAGAAAAAGCGATAATGAGAATACTATAATAACGTATATCTTATTTAACATATTATTCTTAATTATTTCCATTTAATAAATTTAATTTACCTTTTAATAAATCAGAAGATTTACCTATCTTATGTTTATTTATAAAATTAATGGTAAATGGGTTCTCTTTTGTTTTGCTTGCAAAATCAAGAAATGGGTCTAGTTTAGGATTTATTTTTGACACTTCAGTTTTTCCAATAATGTACATTGGTATTCGTTTTGAGAAAAGCACTTCATATACAAATAAATCTCCACTATTTATTTCTCCTTCAACATTATCTTTATAACCACTTGGTCCTTGATAGGAAGGACGTTTTGGGTCTTCTCCTATATACAATGGATGTGTATGTATGTGAGCTTTTATGAAAAGCAATTCACCATTGTACTTAATTGATCCTATATTTTTATCCCTATATTCTGCACCAAAAAAATCTGATTTTGCACCGACAATGCTATTTGCATACCAAGGAAGAACTAAAACTTTATTTTCATGATTTTTATCTTCTACTATAAATGCTGTCATTTCAACATTTTTATCTTGAGAAAAAGACATTGAATATAAAAATTTATATGCTTCTTGTGGATTATCAAATAGTGCACCGTTGATTTTAGGCGTTTTATTTTTAAAATATGTATTAAACATTTTTTTATCATCAGTAAATTTTTCCCAATGACCATTTTCTTCATTTGGTTTGCTCTCAAACCACTTAAATTTTCCCTCTGAATTAAAGTACCCTCCAGTATAATCAATTTCATTCTTTTCATCAACAATATTATCAGCTTCCGCCCCATCCAAATCAATATAACTAATTGGAGCATTACTAGCATACTGAAAAGGAGTAAGATCAGCATATTTAAACTGCAATGGATCCACGCTT